>NZ_LTCZ01000323.1:25050-99060 GCF_001583455.1 Rhodococcus sp. LB1
GAATGGGTGCAACGCAACATTGCCGAATTCGGCGGCGACCCCGACAACGTCACCGTCTTCGGCGAATCCGCGGGCGCCAACGCCGTCACCACACTGATGACCACCCCCGCCGCGAAGGGGCTGTTCGCACGGGCCATCGCGGAAAGCCCTCCGGTGGCGTCCGCGTATCACCCCGAGCGGGCCGCGCGGTGGTCGCGCGAGTTCCTCGAGATCGCCGGGGTCCCGCCCGCCGAGGCCGCGACGTGGCTCGAGACCGCCGACCCGGCCGACTTCGTCGAAGCGGGGACGACACTGGCGCGCCGGGGCGCCGACGAGGAACCGGGAACCCGCGCGTTCGCGCCCGTCGTCGACGGCTTCTTCCTTCCCACGCATCCGCTCGACTGTTTCGCTTCCGGTTCCGGGCACCCGGTGCCGCTGATCATCGGCACGAACCGCCACGAGGGCAGGGTCTTTCCCCGGTTCCTGAACATCCTGCCCACCGATCCCACCCGGATCGACAAGATGTTCTCGCACGTGGACGCGTCGGTGAAGGAACGGGCCATCGCCGCCTACCCCGGTTATCCCGGTCGGCGTGCGGCAGCGGACCTCGGCGGCGACGTGACGTTCTGGGAACCGTCCGTCCTCTGCGCACAGGGCCACACGACCGTCGCACCGACCTACAGCTACCGGTACGACTTCGCACCCCGGCTACTCCGTGTCCTCGGGCTGGGCGCCACCCACGCGACGGAAATGTACGCGGTATTCGGATTGACCGGGCCGTGGGCGCGGCTGCTCACCGCGCTCGGGGGCCGCCGCGGGTTGCGGGCGGTCACCGACACCGTCCAGTCGCACTGGCTGCACTTCGCCCGGCACGGGACCCCCGCACCCGGATGGCCCCGGTACTCGCCGGAGCGCCGGGAGACGCTCATCATCGACGACACGAGCCGGGTGGAGAACGATCCGCTCGGCGAGCGTCGACGCGCCTGGCTGGGGTACGAGCACCGACGCTAGGCCGAACCCGCGGCGAGCCGCATGCGTAACGGCCTGACCCGTGGCCGCACCGTCGGTTCGTTCCACGGTGCGACCCTCCCGGTTGCCCTACTCTCGTAGAGACCTGCATTCGGGAGGCGAGAATGACCGAGTCGAACGATCTCGCAGGCCGCACCATGGTGGTCACCGGTGCCACCTCGGGGCTCGGCCTGGAGACCTGCCGCCAACTCGCGCGCCGCGGGGCCACCGTCGTCGTGGTCGGCCGGGACCAGGACGAGATCGACGCGGTGATCGCCGAACTGTCCGAGAGCACCGACCGCGACCGGCTGAACTCGGCGCTCGCCGACCTGTCCTCGCTCGACCGGGCACGCAAGCTGTCCGAGGAACTGCTGCACCGGTTCCCGCGGATCGATGTGCTGGTGAACAACGCAGGCATCGACGTGGGGCATCGTCAGCTGACGGTCGACGGCATCGAAGAGATGTTCGCCGTGAACTACCTCGCGCCGTTCGTGCTGGCGACGTCGCTGGCTCCGGCGATGGCTGCGGCGTCGACCGCCGACGCCGCCGGTTATCGGCATCCGGCACGCATCGTGGACGTCAGCTCGTCGGGACATCGCGGCGGGCACCTCGACTTCGACGACCTCGACGGCACGAAGGACACGTTCCACGGCCAGCGTGCGCACAACAACTCCAAACTCGCCCTGACCCTGTTCACGCGGGAGTTGGCGCGCCGGTCCGATCCCGCGAGGCTGGTCGTCAATTGCGCCGACCCCGGCTTCGTCCGCGGCACCTCGCTCGGGCGGGGTCTGCTGTTCGGCCACCAGGTGGTGGGGACGCTCCTGACCCCGTTCACCGCCGACGTCGCGAAGGCTGCGGAAACGGTGGTCTGGACCGCCACCGCGACGGAGAGCGGCAAGTTCACCGGCGAATACGTGAAGGGTTGCAAGGTTGTTCACGCGAGCAAGGATGCACGTGACGCCGAACTCGCCGCGCGGTTGTGGGACGCTACCGAGGCACTACTCGCCGGCCGCGGTGCGGCCCGCCCCTGACGCCGGTCAGTTCGGATCCTCGAAGAGCGACAGCACGTTGTCGTGCGGATCCCGGAACCACGCGACGCGGATGCCGTCCGGGGCGCGCCAGGCCGCGTGCTCGTCCTGATCCATCCCCGGGTACTCGGTGAACTCGATGCCCTTGCTGCGCAGTGATTCGACGACCTTGTTCAGGTCGGCGACCTTCCACCCCAGCACGGTGTACCCGGTGTCGGCCTTCGCCTGCACCAGCGTGACCCGGAGCAGGGAGCCGTTGCAATCGAGGGCCAACGCGAACTCGTCCCGTGAGACGAGAGTCAGCCCCAGGGTCTCCACGTAGAACATCTCCGAGACGTCCAGATCGGTGCTGGCCACGAAACTCACGAGCTCACCCTGAAGACTCATGAATCAACTGTGCCCCGCGGACCCGCAGGCAGGCAAGAGCGCGGGGTCACCCGGGGCGGTATCCCGTGACCCGGAGCACACGGCCGTGCGCCCGCAAGTTAACGTCGATTCGACAGGTTGTCTCGCACCGGAATGAGGAACTCGCGTGTCTGCTCCAGTTACAGAGAAGAAGGGCCCGCTCGCGGGCATTCGCGTCGTCGAATTCGCAGGCCTCGGCCCGGGCCCGCACGCCGCCGCCCTCCTGGCCGATCTCGGCGCCGACGTGGTGTGCGTCCAGCGTCCCGGAGTGATTCCGCCGGACGGCCCGTACGACCAGATCCAGCGTGGTCGTCGCGTCGTCGAGGCCAACCTGAAGGACCCCGAGCAGGTCGAGAAGGTCCTCGGTCTGATCGAGCGTGCGGACGTCGTGATCGAGGGCTTCCGCCCCGGGGTCACCGAGCGCATGGGCCTGGGCCCCGACGTCTGCCTCGGGCGCAACGAGCGGCTCGTATACGGACGGATGACGGGCTGGGGCCAGGAGGGCCCGCTGGCAAGCGCCGCCGGGCACGACATCAACTACATCTCGCTGACCGGTGTCCTGCACGCCATCGGCCGCAAGGGTGAGCGTCCCGTGCCGCCGCTGAACATGGTCGGCGACTTCGGCGGCGGTTCGATGTTCCTGATCTTCGGGATCCTGTCGGCGCTGGTGGAGCGCCAGTCGTCCGGCAAGGGCCAGGTCGTGGATGCGGCGATGGTCGACGGCGCACTCGCGCTGTCGCACATGATGTGGGCGTTCCGCGGCCGCGGCGTCTGGTCCGACGAGCGCGGCGTCAACCTGCTCGACACCGGCGCGCCGTTCTACGACACCTATGAGACGTCCGACGGCAAGTACATGGCCGTCGGCTCGATCGAGCCGCAGTTCTACGCCCTGCTGTTGCAGGGCCTCGAACTCGACCCCGCCGAACTGCCGCAGCAGATGGACATCTCGGCGTGGCCGCAGATGAAGAAGGTCTTCGCCGAGAAGTTCCTGTCGAAGACCCGCGACGAGTGGGCGGCCATCTTCCTCGGCACCGACGCCTGCGTGTCTCCCGTGCTGACGTTCGCGGAGGCGCCGTCCAACGAGCACATCGCCGCCCGCGGGTCGTTGATCGACCTCGACGGCGTCACCCAGCACGCCCCGGCGCCGCGGTTCTCCCGCACCCCTGCCGGCGCACCCACCCCGCCTGCCCGCGAAGGCGTCGACATCGACACAGTCTGGACCTGATCCCCACGTGAGTGGCGAAGCGTGTTCCGGCACGCTTCGCCACTCACGGGCTCAGACGACGAGGGACGGTTCCGCGAGCTCACGGTCGACGGCCAGCGTCTCGTACGCTGCCGCGATGCAGTCGACACCGCGGCGCAGCTCGTCGGACGTCCGCGCGTACGGGAGCCGGACGAACCGCTCGAACGCTCCCTCCACACCGAACCGCGGTCCCGCCGCCAGCAGCACCCCGAAGTTGGGGGCCGTCGCGGCCAGCGCCGTCGACACCGGCGCGGGCATGCGCAGCCACAGCGACATCCCTCCCGAACCGATGGTCGGGATCCAGTCCGGCAGGCGGTCGGCGAGAGCGTCGAGCATCGCGCTCCGCTGTTCCCGCAGCTCCGCCCGGCGACGTGCGAGGACGAGTTCGTCGTCGGAGAGCAGATGCGCCGCCGCGAGCTGGTCCATCACCGGCGTGCCCAGATCGACCGCGGCCCGCGCCCCGGCGAGCCGGGTGATCAGCGCCGGATCGGCGCGAATCCAGCCGACGCGCAGCCCGCCCCAGAACGACTTCGCCGCCGACCCGATCGTCACGACCTCCGACTTCGCGGCTCCCCTGCCGTGCGCCGCGACCGGCCCCGGTGACGGCTCGTCCAGCCACAGGTCGACCATCGTCTCGTCCACCACCAGGGTCATGCGGGTGTCGCGCGCGATCCGCGCCAATTCGGCCCGCCCGGACGCGTCGAGGCACAGTCCGGTGGGGTTGTGGAAGTCCGGGATCAGGTACGCCATCCGGGCCGCGGTCTGCCGGGCGGCGCTGCGGATTCCGTCGAGATCCCACGCCCCGGACGCCCCGCCCTCCGGACGGACCGGGACCGGGACCGGACGCGCACCGACCCTGCGGATCGCCTCCAGCGCGTTGGGGTACGTGGGGTGATCGACCAGCACCCGCTCCCCCGGCGCCGTGAGCACGTTGAGGAGCAGCCGCAGCGCGTGCTGGGCACCGGAGGTGACCATGATCTGCTCGGGCGAGGTCTCCAGCCCTCGTGCCCGGTAGCGGGCGGCGATCACGTCCCGCAACGCGCCGATCCCGACCGGCTCCATTCCGTGCGTCGGCAGGAACTGCGGAAGCGATTGCAACGCATAGGCGTAGGCCTGCTCGACCGCCTCCGCGGGCGCGGCCATCGCGGCATAGCTGAGATCGACCACCGAACTGTCGGAACCGGGCTGGTGCGCCCGGAACATCAGCCCGTTCTGCCGTGCCCCGAGCGGCAGCGCGACCGTGCTGCGCGATCCCTGACGGCTGATGAGATACCCCTCGTCCCGGAGCACCGAATACGATGACGTGATCGTGGTCCGGCTCAACTCCAGCATCGACGCCAGTTCGCGCTCGCTCGGCAACGCGACCCCCAGGGGGATGCGGCCGTCGTGCACGAGCAGGCGGATCCCGTCGGCCAGCGCCCGGTAGGCGGGCCGTGCCACCGACCGGCGGCCGCTGTCGTCCTGCCAGTTGCCGAGGTCCCTGGCCAGGGAGCGTGCACCGAGTACGCGAGTCATCATGCAGTCCAGTATCAACCTCTTGGCTATTCAACTCAAAGCCAGTTCTGGCGAAGCTCGAATCCATGACGACACTGATCACCCTCGCGTGCATGCTCCTCCTTGCCGCAGCGGTCGCGCACTACGGCCCCAAAGAGGGAGGTACCGGCGTGTTTCGCCTGGAGCAGTTCCGGATCGGCGCCCCTCTCGGCGGAATCTTTACCGAACAGCCGAGCAGTCCAGAAGATCCAGACTGGCCTGCTTCAGACGATCAGCGCGCCGGTGGCGGCAGCAGCTGACTGAAGAGCACCGTCCCGGTCGCGTCGAGGAGGTCCACCCGCAACTCCGACGTCTGCCCGTCGATGAACACCTCACCGAAGTGCTGGTATCCGTCGAGCGGCGACGAGTTGGGTGCGGGCGGCGCGTGCACGAACACGGCCTCGGGGCCGAACGTGGCGTCGAGGTCGTTGGGACCGAAACCGCCCGAGTTGAGCGGACCGGAGACGAACTCCCAGAACTCGTCGAAATCCTTGTACGCGGCGCGGTCGGGCGAGTACCGGTGCGCGGCGGTGTAGTGCACGTCCGCGGTGAGCCACACCGTCCCGGTGATCCGCCCCGCCTTGATCGCCGACAGCACCTGGGCGATCTCGGATTCCCGGCCCGACGGCTGACCGGGCTCCCCGTTCGCGACGCCCTCGAACGCGGTGTCGCCGTCCGGGACCACCACCCCGAGCGGGAGGTCGTTGGCGATGATCTTCCACGTCGCCGTGGACGCACCGAGTTCCCGGATCAGCCAGTCCTTCTGTGCCGCACCGAGAATCTGCCCGGCCGCACCGGTGTTGACGCCGTTCGCGTCCTTGTAGGTGCGCATGTCGAGGACGAACACGTCGAGCAGTGGGCCGTACCCGATCTTGCGGTACACCCGACCGTCGACCGCGTCGCCCGGCTCCACCGGCAGCCACTCGTGGTACGCCTGGAATGCCCTCTGCGCCAGCACGTCCACGTTCTTCTCCGTGTATGCGTCGAGATCGAGGATCTCGCCGGGGTACCAGTTGTTGACGGTCTCGTGATCGTCCCACTGAACGATCTGCGCCACAGAAGAATTGAACCTGCGGTAGTTGTCGTCGGTGAGGTTGTACGCGTACTGGCCGCGGTACTGGTCCAACGTCTGCGCGACCGCGCTCTTCGCCTCACTGACCGTGTTCCGCCACACGCGTCCGTCCGGCAGCGTGACGGACTCCTTCAGCGGACCGTCGGCGTACACGACGTCGCCCGAGTGCAGGAACAGGTGCGGGTCGCGCGCGGCCATCGTGTCGAAGATTCGCATTCCGCCGATGTCCGGATTGATTCCGTATCCCTGACCAGCCGTGTCCCCGGACCATTGCAACCGGATGTCGCCTGCGGCGCTCGGAGCGGTGCGGAAGACACCCGTCACCGCCTCCGAGGTGGAGCCGTCGTCGCCTTCGAGAGTCACCCGGTAGTGCACCTGCTGCCCTGCGGGTAGTCCGGTCAGCCGCAGCCGTCCGGTGCCGCCCGTGTCCGGGGTGAGCAGTCCACCCTCGAATCGCACCGGGTCGGTGAAGGACTCGGTGGCCGAGGTCTCCACGATCATCGTGGCGGGACGGTCGGACCTTGCCCAGACGAGCGCACCGTCGGCTCGCACGTCCCCGGCCGCGACACCGTGCGTCAGGGTGGGGCGTTCACGGACCAGCGCCGGACCCGCACTGCCGGAATCGGAGCACGCGGCGGCGGGCACGGCCAGCAACCCGAGTGCGGTGGAGCGGAGCAGGGCACGGCGGGACAGATACACGGAACATCTCCTCGGTCGGCGAGCTTCGAGGATGTCCAACCGCGGTCAACGGAAGGTGAACGTCAGATGTGGGAGGCATACTGGATTGGTGACCACAGGAATCGCCCTGTTCGACACGGCCCTCGGCACCTGCGCCATTGCGTGGCGGGCCGCGGGGATCGTGGGCGTGCAATTGCCCGAAGGTTCACCCGAATCCACCCGGCAGCGTCTCGAACACTGCTTCCCGGATGCGGTGGAACACCAGCCGCCGGCGCCGGTCCAGCGGGCCGTCGACGGAATACGCGAACATCTGGGCGGCGCACTCGACGATCTGCGGTGGATCGACCTCGACTTCGAGGGAGTCCCCGAATTCGACTGCAACGTATACGACATCACCCGCGCAATCGACCCGGGCACCACGCTCACCTACGGCGACATCGCGGCGGAACTCGGCAAGCCGGGTGCCGCGCAGGCCGTCGGTCAGGCCCTCGGCCGCAACCCGCTGCCGATCGTGATCCCGTGCCATCGCGTCCTCGCCGCAGGCGGGCAGGTGGGTGGCTTCTCCGCCGGCGGCGGCACCCTCACCAAGCGCGAACTGCTGGCCCTCGAACACACTCCGGGTTTCGACGACCCGGTGCTGTTCTGATCAGCGCCTGCGGGTCGCCGACGAGTTCGCGCGCCAGTGCCGCGGCCGCCGCCATCCTGTCGCCGTCGGGGATCCGGAGGGTCCGGACGACACGCTGATCCGCCCCGGTCACCCTGGCGCATCCCAGCGCGAACGCCTGCCCGCCGGCGACGATCGCCCGCTCCACCGCGTGGACGAACGCGTCCACCGTCGACCTCGGGTCACCTTCGAACACCCAGACGCCCAAATCCGTCGACACCACCGCCACGCACCTGCCGGCGTCCGACGTGTCGTGCCCGAATGCCTCCAGGACGGCGGCCGCTGCGTGGAAGCTGTCGTACCACCGCCCGGCCGGCGTCCGGGTACTCGCTTCGACAGTCCTGATCATCGGCTCGAATGTATCGCAGTCACCCCGGCCCTTCACACCTCGCGATCAACGACGCGATCCTCCCCTCTCCGATCGCGACCACGTGGTGTGCGGCGAGAAGCAACTCGTCGGCTCGATCGTTGGTCACTCTCCGGTCGATCTCCGCCAGGATGCGGTCGAGAGTGAGCCCCTTCGCCGCGATGACCACGGGAAAGCCGAAACGAGCGCGATACCGGGACTCCCGCTCACGCAGGACGGTGAGCTTTCCGGCCGAACTGGCGACGAGTGCACCGTGCTCGGCGGCGGCATGGGCCGAGTCGGGAGGGTCCGAGAGCGGAAGATAGTTCTCCAGCGCCGCCGCGACGTCTTCGGGCGTCATGGACCGCCACGCGGCCGCCGCCGCCGCGAGGAGGTCCTCACAGTCGGCGTACGGTCGTGCGGACAGGACCGCGGTTGCCCAGGTCCGCGACGGTGTGCAGGTCAACAACTCTTTTTCCAGGGCAGACTCGTCCAGGGCATTGAGCGTAACGACGGCAGTGTCAGGCATGGGCGCTCGCACGCCGATAGAGTGCGAGGCTTTCTTCCGCCACACGCGACGCTTCCCCGGCGGTCAGCCACCGTGGATAAGACGTCACCGCTGCCACCGCGTCGTCCAGAGCGGTGCGGACGAACGCGATCTCCTCCGCGGCGGCCTCGAGTCCGAGCGACTGCAGCAGCACCTCGGCCATACGGTCGGTGGTCAGGCTGTCCCACACCCACTCCTGTCGACCGCCCACCATCGCGGGGCTCACGCACGACGAGACGGGCGGGAACACGTCCGGTCCCCCGGTGATCGCAGCGATGACGTCGCCTGGCATGTGCTTGAGGTGGGCATATCCTCCGACCACCGGCTTGAGTGGCGGCAGGCTCACCGAACTTTCCGACGCGACGAGTTGCGCCAGGGACGTCAGCTGTTCGACGTGAATACCGGTGTCGACGCCGTAGAGAACTTCCAGAGCGAGCACCACCTCCTCCAGCGCGGCGAAGCCGGCGCGGTAGGACATTCCGGACACCGACACATCGGGGCTCGCGCCTGCCGTCGCGGCCGCAACGGCCGTGGCGGTGCCGAGGCCGAAGTCGTCGTGCACGTGCATCGTGATCGGCACGTCTCCGACCAGGCGCTCCCGGAACGTCCGGACGAACAGTTTCATCGCTTCGGGGCCGAGACTGCTGGTCGAGTCCATCAGATCGAGGCGCCGCGCACCGAGTTCGACGGCGAAGTTGCAGGCTGCCACCAGATCGTCGAAGTCGCGGCGGCCCACGTTGGCGAGTGTGATCGTGGCGTCGCAGCCCAGCTCACGCAGGTACTCGAAGAACTTCTCGAGATCGCAGTACTGACGCGATCGGGCGGCGGCCGAGGGTGCCGGGACGATGCCAGGTGCGAAGGTCCGTACTCCCCACTCGTGCAGCTGATCGACGGTTTCCTTCATACCGACCTGCTGGTAGTTCTCCCCGTCCGACAGCAGGGTGTCGGCGTACACATTGAGCCGGAAGCCGAAGTCCCGGGCGGCGACGGCGCGAACGAGCGCCGCTTCGCGCGGCATCGGTGACGCTCCGCCGCCCCAGTTGATGTTGACGCTTTCCTCCCGGATCCCTGCCGCACCGAGCGCCGCGGCGATCCGCACGAATCCGTCCATCGACGTGGTCGCGCCTGCGGTGAAGAGCGTCTTCCGCAGGGTGCTGTCGATCAGCGCGAACGGTGAAGGCCAGTCGAACTGTGCCTGGACGGTGGTGTCGAAATTGAACGGGCTGACCCAGTGACTGCCGTCGACGAGGTGGGAGTGCTCAGGATTGATCATGCGAATACCCCTTCGGTGTCGTGGTTTTCGTGGTTTTCGTGATGTCGGGGAATGTCGGCGGAAAGAGTTCGGCCGGCGGTCTGCGTCGGTGGTCGCGTTCGCTGTATGCCGCTCTCATGCGTTCGAACAGGACCTGCGCGTGAGCCTGCAGCCGCGATTGGTCGGCGCCGAGGACGACGCCGTCGACCATGACGGTGCTACCTGCTACCACCGTCCGGCGGACGTCGCGGGCCGATCCGTTCATCGTGAGGGTGCGAAGTGGATCGTCGCGGACACCCATGGCGAAGTCTGCGAGATCGACCACGATGAAGTCGGCGCTCGCTCCCGGCTGCAGGCGTCCCAGATCCGGTCTGCCGAGGGCACGAGCACCGCCGATCGTCGCCGAACGGATGTAATCGGCTGTGGCACCCGCCGAAAGTGATCCGTCAGCCCGTTTCGCGAGATGGGTCCCGTAGTCGATTCCGCGGACGAGGTCCGGGGGAAACGAGTCGGTTCCCAGAGCGAGGTGGACACCGGCCGTTCGATACCGGTCGTACGACTCCAGCACCGCCCCGTATCGAATGGACGTCATCGGGCAGTGCACGATCGTGACACCCGCCTCCGCCAGGCGCCGCAGGTCGGCCTGCCCACCCTGACCGCCCGGTGCCCCGAGATGGATGCCGTGGGGCACCAGCAGACGCGTCTCCAGAAGTCCGGACGTCTCGAGGAGTTCGACGGGGCGCATCCCGTACGACTCGTCGAGCAGCGCCAACTCCACCTCACCCTGCATGCAGTGCAGTCGCACCACCGTGTCGCGGGCAACCGCCAGCTGTGCGGTCGCCGCCATCAGTTCCCTTGTCAGGGTCTCGATCCTGCAGGGCAGGAGAGCGCCGTGTACGAGATCGCCGCCGTGGTCAGCGGCATAGTCGAGGAAGCGCTCGGCATCCCGAAGCCCGGCTCGGCCCCGTTCCTCGTCGAACAGCACCGACCGGCGTCCACCGTCGACGACGTTGACGCCGGACCGGTAGGCGGGGCCGAGGTATCCCCGAATTCCGAGACGTTCCGCGATCCGCGCGACCTCGACCATGTCGTCGTAGGTCTCCGCCCACTCGCTGTGAGACTCGGAGGCGATCGGCATGAAGGTGGTGACACCGTGCCGAAGAAGCTGCGACAGTGCATATTCGCGGATGACGGCTCGCTCGGGTGGGTCGAACACGTCGCGCCGCCGTGATCGGAAATAATCGGCCGACCACTGCTGCCCGACTGCCAGATCGGGTGTCGCCCAGGAGTCGAGCAGCGCGTGATCGATGTCTGCCAGCGCATCGAGGTCGATGAATCCCGGCATGATCAGAGCGTCGCCGCAGTCGATCGTCTCGTCGACCGGGCCGCCCCATCCCCGTCCCGCGTGCAGGATCCGCGTGCCGCGATAGACGATCTCTCCGTCGGACACGAGCACGTGATCACCGTCGCGATGGGCCAGGACGTGGGCCGCCGTCATCCTGACCACCGGTTCCGTCATGGCACTCTCACCGCGATCGGCTCGTCGAATTCACGCCTGTTGCTTCGCCATCCGGGATCGGTGAGGTGGTGCGCCAGGCCGGCGCGTTCGACCAGTAGTCGGGCGTGCCGGTCCCCCTCGTCCAGTGCCGCCGTCTCGTCGACTCCGCACACGATGCGGTCTTCCATGACCACCGTTCCGCCGACGATCACGGTGTTCACGTCGGCTCCGGTCGCCTCGTAGACGAGGCGATGCACCGGCATCCAGTTAGGTACGAGATGCGGCTTGCGCATGTCGAGAATCGCGAGATCGGCGCGTTTACCCACTTCGATGGATCCGATGACGTCGGCCATTCCGAGGACCGCCGCAGCATCGATCGTGATCATCTCGAGCAATCGACCTGGTGGCAGCAGGTAGGGATCGTCGGCGAGAAGTTGATTTGCGGCCTGAGCGGCGCGCGCGGCCTGCAAGAGGTCGAAGGGACGGCGCGGCGACGAACCGTCGGTGGTGATCGCAACGGTGATGCCTGCCTGCAACATCTGAGGGACCGGCGCACGTCCTCCCGGTGCATGGCCCACGGACGTCCCGGTCTCCGCCAGGATCGCGACCTCCTCGGCAGACAAACCCGTGCAGTGTTGCAGGTGCACGTCCGGCCCGAGGAGCGCATTCTCACGATCCTTCACCGCGAGCCGCACCATGCCACCGAAGGCATCCGAGTGGATGCGGACACCCCAGCGCTCTGCGGCTTCCCGGACCCGGCGCGCCTGGTATCGATCGTCCTCGGTGAGATGGGTAGCGACGTCGGGTCGCGACGGGCGGGACGGATCGAGCGAGGGGACGATGGTGAAGGGTGTCAGGAACACCGACGTGAGATCGCCTTCGTAGCCGTTCACCGTCTCGATCACCGATTCCGCGCCGGACAGCAACTCGTCGAATCCGACCTCACGTCGACGGGGAACCACGCCGGACCACTGCGTGACCGGATGGGGCAGCGGCAAACCCGCCGGCCCGACACACACGACGTCGCGTATTCCGATCTCCCGGTAGGCGCGCGCGTGAGCCAGTGAGATCTCGGGATCGTCACTGCGGGGCCGTGATCCCATGACACTGACTCCGCACGTCACTCCGGCGCGGACGCGCTCGAGCGCGGACACGAGCCCGTCGTGATACCAGTACTCCGGTGTCGTCGCGTGGAAGTACGCAGGTGTGACGGTGCGCATCCAGAACGTCGGGCTGTCGCATCCCAGCGTCTTGATCAGCGAGTGGCCGGCGTGACCGTGGGCGTCGACGAGCCCGGGTATCACCAGCTTGCCCCGGCAGTCGATTCGGCGGACGGACGGATCCGTGACGGCGAGGAGCGCCTGGCTGTCACCGACCGCGCTGATGAGGCCACGGTCGATCAGGACGGCGCCGTCGTCGATGATCCGGCGTTCACGGTCCACGGTCACGACTGTGGCCCCGTGCAGCAACATCGCGGTCATGCCGCCGTCCCGCGCGTCATCGTCGCCAGTTCGGACAGCGCAGCCCGCAGTCGCGGCGCTGTTGCCATCACCGGAGGCCGGTCGGGCCGCGCCCGGGACGACAGTATCGAGAGTTCTCTCAGTGAGACGTCGCTGTTCTGCAGCAGCCACCGTTCGTCACACACCGGCATCTCGAACTCTCCGCGGTGCAGGTCGATGAGGACCGGCGCGCCCCCGCCCGCGCCGTCGAGGATGCGGAAGATCGCTCCCCAGTCGATGTCGCCCTCACCGCCCGGGCACAACCGTCGCGCGAGACCGCGACCGGTGAAGGTGATCCACGCGTCGTCGTAGTGAATCCGGGCGACGTGCGGTGCGAGCCGGGCGGTCGCCAGCTCCGGATCCTCGCCTCGCACCGGCAGATTGACCGGGTCGAGGGCCACCGCCAGCAGGTCGGAGCCTACGGCGTCGATGAGCGAGAGGATTTCGTGTGACGTGATCTCCTCGTGCGTCTTGACCGCGAGTTTCAGGCCCAGGTCGGTGAGCACCCGGGACAGGTTCCGATACAACTGCGCCGTGGCGTCGAGTTGCTCCGGCCACACGACCGACGCGTCATAGCGGTCGTCCAGCGTCCCCACGACGACCTGGACGTAGTCGTTGTCGAGTTCCCCGATCGCCCTCAACGCCTTGCTCAGTCCCGCCACCAGATCGCCTCGCCCTGCCTCGCGGAATCGCGTGGTTCGTTCGGCATGCCCGGCGGACACCATTCCCAGCGCGCAGCTCAGCCGAACACCGAGTGAACGTCCATAGTCGGCGAGAGCCCGAAAGGCGGTCGGATCGAGCGCGGGCGAAATCGCAAAAGGAGAAGCGAACTCCACGTGCCGCAGACCGAGACCCGACGCCGTGCGGATGGTCTCCCGAGGGGTTGATTCCTCGCCCAGCACACGCGCGCACGCACCGAGGTCCCGACGAACTGTGCCGACGTGGTCGCCGGCGATCACCGCGCCGACTCCGCGAGATCGACTGCTTTCGTGGCCGATTCGACGGGAAGATCGTGTTCCGCACACACGCTTCGCACGTGATCCGCACTGGACCTGATGTACGACACCGTCTCCGCATAGCCGTACGGCAGCGCGGCATAGGCGGCGTTGTCGATCCGTTCCCCCGACCGGATCCGCCGGTCGTACGACTGCACCATGTCCAGATACGCCGCCATCTCCTGGACCGTCAGATCGGGGTGACCGTCGAGGAATTCGGGGTCGAACGCTTCGATGAGCATCGTCCGGCGGGGACGAGGCAGGTCGTCGAGCGATTCGTCGTTCTCGATCGTGAGATTGAGCGCCGGATTCGCCGCCGCCAGTACCGGCAGTATGCGATGGAAGTCGACGACCCCGGTGCCGCACGGGCGCATCTGATAGGCGAGACCGCCGTCGGTGTAGGTGATCGCGGCGTCCTTGATGTGCGTCTGACGCACGTACGGTGCCAGCCGTTCGGCCGCCCAGACGGGATGTTCGAGGCGTTGAAGCACGTTCGCGGTGTCGAACACGACGCCGACCACGTCCGAGCCGGCAGCCTCCACCAGCCGGACGAGTTCGAACGACGTGATCTCCTCGTGTGTTTCCAGGTTCAGGTGGATACCGAGGTCCCGTGCGATCGGAGCCAGTGTTCCGAGAAAACGCGCCGTCGCGGCCAGCTGTTCCGTCCACGTCACGTCGGTGCGGAAGCGGTCGTATGCCCAGCGGCCGCTGTACGCCGATTTGTAGTTCGCGGTGGCCACCCACAGCTCACGGCAATCGATGGCGGCGCAGGCTTCCATCATCCGGCGGAAGCCGAGGACGATGTCGCCGTCGCCGACGGCACGCAGCTCCGGCGCCTCCGGGTTCGCATAGGGATTGACCTTGCCCAGACCGGTCTCCAGGTACATGCCCAGTTCGTCTGCCTTGGCCCGGATGTCGCGCAGTTCACCGGCGTCCAGGGCCGGACTCATATCGAGCACGGTACGGAAGAACAAACCGGCCATACCCAGTTCGTGCGCATGTTCGAGGCTGTTCACGGGACCCCGAGTGCGGCTCTCGGGAATCTTGCGTCCGTCTACACCAATTCGCATGTCTACCTACTTCTGTCAGGGGTGATCGATGAGATGAGAGAGGCATGGGGCTCGAGAGCCTCACGGCAGAGTCAGGGCGCCACCGGGGATGGTTCGCCCGGCGCGGGCCAGAACCGGGTCGGGAACCGGCACCGCCTCGAGCAGTTCGCGGGTGTATTGGTGACGTGGAGTGGAGAACACCTGCCGGGTGGGCCCTTCCTCCACCACCACCCCGGACCGAAGGACCGCCACCTGAGAACAGAGTTGCTGCACGATCGCGAGATCGTGCGCGATGAACAGGATCGTCACCCCGAGGTCCTCGTGCAGGGACGCCAGCAGGTTGATCACCTGTGCCTGTACCGAGACGTCCAGGGCCGACACCGGTTCGTCGCACACGAGCAACCTCGGGCGAAGGATCAGGGCGCGCGCGATGGCGATACGCTGCCGCTGTCCGCCGGAGAACGTCGCCGGCAGTCGGCCCATCGCATCCGGGTCGAGACCTACCTCGATCAGGGTCTGCGCGACCCGCTCACGCCGCTCCGCACGGGTGCGGGCCAGTCGGTGCACGACGAGCCCCTCGCCGACGATCTGCTCCACCGTCATCCGAGGGTTGAGGCTGGCGTACGGATCTTGCGCGACCAACTGGACGTCGCGACGAAACCGGCGCAGCTCTCCGCCCCGGAGGTTATGGACATCGCGCCCTTCGAAGGTGACGGTCCCGGAGTCCGGTCGTTCGAGCCGAACGATGCACTTGACGAGGGTGGACTTGCCGGAACCGGATTCGCCGACCAGTCCGAACGTCCCGCCCTCGGGCACCGACAGGTACACGTCGTCGAGGGCCTTGCTGCCGCGGGATCCTCCGAAAGACTTGTTCAGAGCTCGGATATCGAGAAGAGGTGTTCCGTCCATCAGTTCCCGCTCCCTTGATCGAGATGGCAGGCGAGGCGTCCACCGTCAGGGGTCGCCGTCGTCGGTGGGGTTTCGCTCGCGCAGCGGTCCATCGCGACAGGACATCGCGGATGGAAGGGGCAGCCGGCAGGCCGCAGCGCCGGTGACGGAGGTGCACCCGGAATGGTGGTCATCCGCGGGAGACGGACATCCAGCCTCGGCACCGCGGCGAGCAGTCCCGCGGTGTAAGGGTGCAGAGGGTCCGCGAACAGTGCGCCGACCGGTCGGTCCTCCACGATTCGCCCCGAGTACATCACCGCGACACGGTCGGCGAGTCCGGCGACGACCCCGAGGTCGTGCGTGATCAACAGGAGGCCGAGTCCTCGTTCACGGGTGACCTCGTCGAGCAGTTTCAGCACCTGCTGTTGCACTCGGACATCGAGTGCCGTCGTCGGCTCGTCGGCGATCAGAATCTCCGGCTCCCCGACGAGGGCCATCGCGAGGACTACCCGTTGTCGCATGCCCCCGGAGAATTCGTGCGGATAGGCGCCGAGTCGGTCGTGCGCACGCACCACCCCGAGTTCGCTCAGCACCTCGGCAGCCCGCCGCAGGGCGTCCTTCTTCCTGATACCCCGTAGCCGCAGTGGCTCACTCACCTGTGCGCCGATCGACTGCAGCGGGTCGAGCGCACTCATCGGGTCCTGGAACACCATCCCGATGCGACTGCCCCAGATCATGCTGAGGTGGCGTTCGGTCTGCGCCAGGATCTCCGTGTCGCCCAGCCGAATCGAACCGCCGATCGTCAGTGAGCCGTCCAAACGCATGAGCGCCCGCGCCGTCACCGACTTTCCCGAACCCGATTCGCCTACCAGAGCCACGCGCTCGCCTGCCGCCACCGTGAGATCCACGCCGTCCACCAACCGGACGGACGTGCCGCCCGGCTCCGTGTCGATGGTCAGCCCGGAGACCTGGAGGAGTGCGGTGCGCTGAACTACTTCTGTCGTCATGATCGATCACGCTCCTTGTCGTGCGGGGTCACGCCGCTCGTGCAACATGTCACCGAGCAGGCCGAAGGCCGCGGCCGTGATGACGATCGCGATGCCCGGCACGAGCGCGGCCCACCAGGCCGTCGACAGGTAGTCACGTGCGCCGGCGACGGCCGCGCCCCACTCCGCGCTGGGCGGCTGGGCACCGACACCGATGAACGACAGACCCGCGAGCACCAGAACGGTATTGCCGATGTCTCCCGCCCATTTGACGGTCATGACGTCGAGCGAGTTCGGCAGCACATGCCGCCTCATCAGGCGCCATCGGCTGACCCCGAGCACCACCGCGCCGTCCACGAACGGCGATGCCATCGTCTCGCGCATCACGCCGCGCAGCAGTCGCGCCGTATACGGCCACCCGGTGGCGATCATCGCGATCAGGGCGCTGCTCAAGCTCGGACCGAGCGCAGCGGCGATACCCAGTGCCACGACGAGCCCGGGGAGAGCGAACCCGATGTCCGTCACTCGCATGAGAGTTTCGTCGATCCACCGCCCTCCGACCGTGGCCATCGTGGCAAGTGCCGTTCCGATGAGCGAGTACGCGGCGACGACCAGAACGGCGGACAGCACCGACGACCGGGCGCCCGCGATCGTGCGCCACAGAACGTCTCGCCCTTGGTCGTCGGTCCCCAGCCAGTGTTCGCTGCTGGGCCCGGCGAGGGCGTTCGCGATATCCGACCGGTAAACGGATTCGGGTGCGACCCACGGACCGACGACGGCGAGTACCACAATCACGGCGACAGCACCGACGACCACGATGTCGAGCAGTCCCCATCGCGATCGGCGTCGACGACCGCGGATCGACGCGGATCTCCATCGTCCTGCCACTCCGGCCACGCCGGTGACATTCGCTGCAATACTCATCGGACTCACTGCACCTTTCCGGGTGTGCGCAGCCGGGGGTCGTGGGCCAGCTGGAGCATGTCCACGATGAAGTTCGCGACGACGACGATCACGCCGACGACGGTGACGGTGCCGATGACCGCGGTGATGTCCTTACGACTCACCGCATTGGAGAGGTAGTCGCCCACCCCCGACAACCCGAACACGGACTCGACGAAGATCGCGGAACCGACGAGCATGCCGATCTCGATGCCGATGATGTTCAGGAGCGGTCCGGTCGCGTTGGGCAGCGCGTGCCGGGTCCACAGCCGCAGGATTGGAACACCTTTCGCTTGGGCAACGGTCATGTGATCGCGGCTCCGGACGCGGACGAGGTCGGCGCGGAGAGCTCGGAACATCTGTGCGGCGACGGCGACGGAGAGCACGAACGCGGGCAGCATCAGGTGTTGAAACGCATTGCTGAACGCGGCGAAGTCTCCGGCGAGGGCGGCGTCGACCAGTGTCATTCCCGTTCGGTGCGGGACCTCGACGCCCACCGAGATGCGTCCCGAGATCGGCAGGATCTGCAGCCACGAGCCCAGCACCCATTGCAACATCAGCGCGAGCCAGAAACCGGGAAGCCCGAATGCGACGATCGCACCGACCCGGCTGACCTTGTCGAATCCTCCTCGTGATCGTGCGGCCGCGATCGTCGCCACCGGAACCGCGAAGGATACCGCGAGCACCATTGCGAGAAAGACCAATTCGAGGGTTCCGGGCAGTCGCGCGAGGACGTCGTCGAGCACTGGCTGGCGGGTCGAAGTCGAGGTGCCCAGATCGCCGTGGAGCATCCGGCCCAGATAGTCGAAATACTGCATGGCGGCCGGCTTGTCCAGACCCAGCTGACTACGCACCTCTTCGACTTGTTCCGGGGTGGCGCTCTCCCCCGCGGCCACCTGAGCTTCGTTGCCGGGAATCACCTTGGTCATGGCGAAGACGATGGTGGCCAGTCCGACCAGGGTGAGGATCGCTGCGCCGAGTTTACGGCCGAGAAACGCTGCCGGCGCCATGGCACGATGTAGTGCGCGAGGCATGTCGAGTGTCGTCATCGGGTACTCCCTCACGCCACACGGATCGCGGGAACCCAGACTCCGCTGCCCACGACCGCCGGACCGACACCGGTCACCCGGTTGCTGTGAGCGGTGGTCTGCCCCAAGGTGTACATGTTGACGGCCACCGCGTCGTGGCGAATGTCCTCTTGAGCCTGCTTGTACAGGTCACACCGCACCTCGGCATCGGAGGTCTCGGCCGCGCGGCCGAGCAACTCGTCCACTGTGGGATTGCGGTAGCCGGATTTGTTGGTACCGACCTGGTCCGACTTGTACGTCTTGACCAGCATCACTCCGGGATCCGGGTACTGCGCGAAGTCGGTGGCGAGCATCATCTGCGGAATCGAGTCGGGCGATTTCAGAGCCGACAGATAGTCCGCGTACGCGATGGGCTCGAGTTCCAGCGTGACACCGATCTGCGCGAGGTTGGATTGCAGCAACGTCGCTTCGCGTTCCTGCTCCTTGAAGACGGGCTGGAACTTCATGGTGAGGGTCAGATCGAACATCCCGGCGTCGGAAAGCAACTTCTTCGCTTGTTCGAGATCCTGCCCGTAGGCAGGCATCTCCGGCCGGCACGAGAACTGTCCGGGCAGCGGTCCGGTGGCGATGGTGCCGTTGCCGCCGCGGATCGTCTCGAGGCCACCGGTGTAGTCGTACGCCATCTGGATGGCCTGTCGTACCGCCTTGTTCGCCGTCGGCCCGTTCATCACGTTGAAGAAGATGTTCGCCTGCAGGTTGACCGGCTGACTCTGCACCGTCACACCGGAGAAACCGCTCAGCGCCTCCGCGTCGGCGTTGGTGAGCCCGAAGGACACATCGATGTTGCCTGCCTTCAGTTCCGCACTCTGCGTGGCGCTCTCGTCGATTCGCCGATAGACGAGCGAGGCCGGACGCCCCTCGTCGCCCGCCCAGTAGTCGTCGAACCGTGTCAGCGTGTACGTGTCGGCACCGCCCGGGCCTGCGAGGAAGTAGGGCCCGGACCCGGCATCGTGGCCCGCCAGATAGGCCTGACCCCGGTCGGTCCCCTCGTTGGCTTTCACGAGGGCCGAGTTGAGGATGTAGATCTTCGAGAGAGCGCCCAGGAACAGCGAGTTCGGTTCCGTCAGTTCGATCGTCAAGCTCTGCGGACCGGTGACCGTGGTACCCAGGTATCCCGTCATCTGACCGGCAATGCCCTGTCCCAGCGCCGCCGTCCGATCGAGCGTGTAACGGACGTCCTCGGCGGTGACAGGGGCACCGTCGTGGAAGGTCGCCGCGCGCAAGGTCATCTGGATCGATCGCGCATCCGGAGACGGGACGAACTCGGACGCAAGCTGACCGACGATCTCGTTGTCGGCGTCATAGGTGACCAAGGTGTCGTACAACGCCTGGTCGACGAAGTTCGTCTGAGCGTAGTCGGCGCGAATGGGGTCGAGCGTGGAGATCTGATTCTGGTAGGCCAGGACGACGGGGCGGCCGCCCGGTCCGCCACCTGCGTCGGTCCTGGCTGCGCTGGTGCACGCCACCAAGGAGGAGGTGACCGCCAGGCCGATCAGCGCGTACCCGAAACCCTTGCGAGCAAGTATTTTTCGTTCAGTGGACACGGGAATCCTTCCGAATGGAGAGGGTAGTTCCGAAGCTTTCGACGAAGTGAGCGGCGACCGAATTGCGCCACACTGCGCTGCCGGGCCGGATGTATATGGTCTACCAAGTGCGGAACCGGAGCGCCAAGCGTGGAGCGTTACATTCGGGTTAATCCCTCTGACCAGTATCGACGTGAAACACGTCCGGTGGTCGACTTCAACTTGGTATGCCATGATCGGTTCATGACGGTGAACCTGAACGGCGAGATCGGGGTCGCGACATCCACGACGTCGCCTCTGGGCACGGGCGTGGCCGGCGGACTGTCGGACGTGCCACTCCCGAAACAGATCTATTCCGTGATTCGTGAGCGCATCATCTCGGGCGCATACCCACCCGGCAGTCGCCTGCGGGAGCGCGAATTGTCGCAGGAGTTCGACGTCTCGAGGGTCCCGCTCCGCGAGGCGTTGCCCCAGCTGGAATGGGACGGATTCATTCAGATCCTGCCGCGGCGGGGCGCGGTCGTGACTCAACTGTCGTTACGCGACATCGAGGAACTGTTCGACGTGCGGTTGACGTTGGAACCGTACGCGGCACGATGCGCAGCCGAGAACGTCGCTCGGGGTGCATCCATGGAGGCGCTGCTGTCGACGATGGCGCGCACCGAGGAACTGATCGGAAACGACGAACCCCTGTTGATCCCGGCAGTCAACGCGCGGTTCCACATGGACGTCGTCGAACTGTCCGGCAACAAGCTGCTCGTGTCGGTGATGAATTCACTGATGGGCCGGGTCCACTGGTTGTTCCGGCTGACGTGGCACCACAATCCCGCAGTGTCGTGTGCAGCGCACCGGGAACTCGTCGAAGCGATCCGGAGCGGAAACGGCAGGCTGGCGGAGGCCAGCGCGTTCGCTCACATCGAGCACGGACGCAAGCCGACGTTGGAGCGCCTCGCGCCGTCGCTGCCCGCAACCTTGTAGGTCGCCGCGCCACCTACCCGTCGCCCGATGTCACATCGGTTCGATCTGACGGAACCGGGGTGATATCGGGCGGCGAGGTGAAGCGGAGAGAGCGCGGACTACCGCACCACGTCGCGGCGGACGATGGTCTCGTCGCGGCCGGGGCCGACGCCGATGCAGGAGATGTACGCACCCGACAGTTCCTCGAGGCGCAGGACGTAGTTCTGCGCGTTCTTGGGGAGTTCCTCGAACGTCCGGGCGTGGGAGATGTCTTCCCACCAGCCGGGCATTTCCTCGTAGATCGGCTTCGCGTGATGAACGTCGGTCTGCGACATGGGCATCTCGTCGTACCGCACGCCGTCGACGTCGTAGCCGACGCAGATCGGGATGGTGTCGAGGCTGCTGAGCACGTCGAGCTTGGTGAGGAAGTAGTCGGTGATGCCGTTGACACGCGTTGCGTAGCGGGCGATCACGGCGTCGAACCATCCGGTGCGACGAGCGCGGCCGGTGGTGACACCCACCTCGCCGCCGGTCTTGGCGAGGTATTCGCCGTTCTGGTCGAAGAGTTCGGTCGGGAACGGGCCCGAGCCGACGCGGGTGGTGTACGCCTTGAGGATGCCCAGCACCGTGGTGATCTTGGTGGGTCCGATGCCCGAACCGACCGCTGCGCCACCGGACGTCGGGTTGGACGACGTCACGTAGGGGTAGGTGCCGTGGTCGACGTCGAGGAGCGTGCCCTGCGAACCCTCCAGCAGCACCGTCTCGCCGCGCTCGAGTGCCTCGTTGAGCTGCAGGCGCGTGTCCGCGATGCGGTGCTTGAACCCGTCGGCCTGCTCGAGCACCTCGTCGACGACCTGCTGCGGGTCGAGGGCCTTGCGGTTGTAGATCTTGACGAGCACCTGGTTCTTGAACTCGAGTGCCGCCTCGACCTTCTGGGTGAGGATCTTCTCGTCCAGCACGTCCTGCACGCGGACGCCGACACGCGCGAGTTTATCCTGGTAGCAGGGCCCGATGCCGCGGCCGGTGGTGCCGATCTTCTTGGCCCCGAGGAAGCGTTCGGTGACCTTGTCGATGGCAACGTGGTACGGCATGATCAGGTGCGCATCGGCCGAGAGCAGCAGGCGGCTGGTGTCCACGCCCCGCTCGTCGAGTCCGGCGAGTTCGGTGAGCAGCACTCCCGGGTCCACTACGACACCGTTGCCGATGACGTTCGTGACGCCCGGAGTGAGGATTCCGGACGGGATCAGATGCAGTGCGAACTTGTCGCCGTTCGGAAGAACCACTGTGTGTCCGGCGTTGTTACCGCCCTGGTAGCGCACCACCCACTGCAGGCGTCCGCCCAGTAGATCGGTAGCTTTGCCCTTGCCCTCGTCGCCCCACTGGGCGCCGATCAGGACGATTGCCGGCATGACGTTGTCTCCTACGGTCGACGTACAGTCGTATCCGACTGCGTGGTCCTGCCGTTCGTAGGCAGTGGCCGGGGGAACAGTCTAGCCGAGGGCACGGAGAACAGACCCCACAGTACGGCTGGGGAGGCCATCTCGGGCGTGCCACTAGGATGATCCGAAAGGGAAGGCTGCGTAAATCGCGGCGGGACATCCGGGCGAGGAGTGGCGTTGACCCCCGTAGTGCTCATTTGCGGCGACGTGCCGCTTCCCCTACCTCTGGGCTCCATTTCGACCTCGAGCGCACCTGCCGTCCCGGACAAGGACGACTTCGACGAGGTCTTCTCCAAACTTCAGGTGGTCGTGGATCCGCGACTGATCGTGGTGGGCAGTGACGCCGCCTTCGCGGCCACGCTGACCCGGTTGATGCGCACCGAACGCCTGCACATCGAGCTCGCGTACGTCGCGGAGCATCGTTCGGAGGCGACGGAGGCCTACCACCTGGCCTCCGGCGCCCGCGGCGCCCGCACCGCGCTGAAGGGGACGGCCAAGCCGGTCCCCCTCATCCGCGACGACGCGGGGATCGCGCTCGTCGGGTGCGCCACCGTCACGGGTCCGGACGGGGGGCCGCTCGTCGGCGAGGCCTACGTCGACGACACCCGGTTGTTCTCGGGGACGACGACGAGCATGAACGTCACCCCGACCCCCCGGATGCCCGGTCTGCGGGCGTCGGTCGAACCTCGCAGGCGCTGGCTGCCCCGCCGCTGGGTCGAGGGCCGCGCCGTGCAGCTCGGGTCCCCCGCCGCGGCGCTCAACCGCGACGGTGTGCCGAACCCGCGCGAGGTCAAGCGTTCGACGTTCTACCGTCACGATCAAGAGTGGTTGCTGGTCCGATGAACCTGCCCCGGGCCCGGACCACCGCGGTCCGCCCCAGTCCGGTGTTCCTTCTGGTCGTCGCCGTCGCCGTCGCCGGCGGTGTTCTCGCGTGGCGCGCCGAAATGGAGTCGGTCCTCGGCCACGTCGGGGTGTTCCTGCTGGTCGTCGCGGGATGGGTGGTGACGCTCTGCCTGCACGAGTTCGCGCACGCGTACACGGCGTGGCGGCACGGCGACACCGACGTCGAGGTGCGCGGCTACCTCACGCTCAACCCGGTGAAGTACAGCCACCCGCTGCTGTCGATCGGTCTGCCGGTGCTGTTCATCGCACTCGGTGGGATCGGGTTGCCCGGCGGCGCCGTATACCTGCGCACCGGACTGTTCCCGCCGAAGGTGCAGGCGCGGGTGTCGCTCGCCGGACCCGCCGTGAACCTGGTGTCCGCGATCGTCCTCCTCGCCGTGATCCGCTGGTTCGGGCTTGGCGGCGACCACCTGGTGTTCTGGACGGGACTGAGTTTTCTCGCGTTCCTGCAGGTGATGGCCACCGTGCTCAATCTCCTGCCGGTCCCCGGACTCGACGGGTACGCCGCGCTCGAGCCGTTCCTGCCGCCCCGCACCCGCAGGTCTGTCGACCAGTTCAAGCCGTACGGACTGCTGATCCTCGTGGCGCTGCTGTTCGTGCCGTCGATCAACGTGGTGTTCTTCGACGTCATCTACCGGCTGTTCGAACTGTCCGGGGTGCCGGAGATCTACGCGCAGTACGGCAACCGTCTGATGCGCTTCTGGCTCTGACCCGTGAGTACTTATTACCCGCCCGCGGTTAATAAGTACTCACGGGCGGGACGCATCCTCTTCGGTGAAGTTGGGGGTCAGCCGCAGTTCCGCCAGCGGCACCTCGCGGTCGGGGCTGCGGACCTCGACGCGCACGGGTTCGCCGGTCGCGTCGTCCCGCATCCCGATGGGCGCACCGTGCTTGCCCTGGAGGTACTTGTCGCCCCACTGCATCAGCGCGAGCACGGCGGGCAGGAGGTCGCGCCCCTTCTCGGTGAGCACGTATTCGTAGCGGGTGCGCTGCCCGGGCTCCTTGTAAGGTTGCCGCTCGAACAGGCCCTCGGCCGTCAGTTCACGCAGCCTGGACGCCGCCACTGCCTCGGTGATGCCGACCCGCTTCGCGAAGTCGTCGAATCGCGTGGTGCCGTAGTAGGCCTCGCGCAGGATCAGGACGGCCGAACGCGTGCCGATCACGTCCATCGCCTTGCCGATGGAGCAGTGCGTCGCCCGCCAGGTGTCGCGATCTGCCAGAAAGCCGTCCAACCGTGCCGCGTCCATGCACCTCAGCATAGCTGACTTGCAAGTTCCATAGTCAGCGCTCACAGTTTCCAGGACAGGTGCGACAGCCCGCTGGCGTCGAGTTCGAGCCCGCGCGGAGTCGACACCAGTCGCAGCAGCACCTCCTGACATCCCGGACACCGCACGACCACACCGGGCGCACGCGTATAGACGTGCACCGCCGCCATCGGTCCGTCGAGACCGCAGAACCGGCACTGCCCGGTCGCCGCGGTGAGGTCGTGAACGAAGATCTCCGCGAACGGCCCGCCGAGAACATTCCCGTCCTCGAAGTCGTTGCCCTGCAACGTACTCATCGACAATTCCTTCCTCCGGTCACGGCCCCGAAGGACCGAACCTCTCGGCCTTGATGTCGTCCGGCGAGTGCCCGAGCGAGAGCAGCAGGCGAGCCGCCTCCTCGACGAATCCGGTGGGCCCGCAGACGAAGCAGCGCGGCGCGAAGTCCGCCGGCCATCCCCATGCCGCGAGATCGGCGGCAGTGATCCGACCCGCCGGACGCCGCGGCGAGTCCTCACGGGTGCAGAGGACGAACGTCTCGACTCCCCCGTCGCCGCTCCCGGGCCGGTTCAGCTCGTCCGCGAACAATTCGTCGGCCTGCGTCCGAAGGGAATACACGAGCCGGAACGGCGTGCGGTCGTGCCGGAACCGCCGCTCGCGAATCATCGACATCAGCGGCACGATCCCCGACCCACCCGCGACGAGAAGCACCGGCGCGCCGCCACCCTCGCGCGGCGACCACACGAACCAGCCACCGATCGGTCCGCGCACCTCGATCAGATTGCCCGCGGCGAACACATCGGTCAGATACGGAGACACCTCACCGTCCGCCACCCGCTGGACGACCAACTGCAATCGCCACCCACCCGGTGAACGCTCGGCCGGCGACGCCAGCGAGTAGCTCCGTTCGGTGGTGTATCCGTCGGGACCGGTCAGGCGGAGATCGACGTGCTGCCCGGCGCGATGCCCCGGCCAGTCCGGGACCTCGAGGACCAGTGCCCGCGCACTCGCCGTCTCGGGCCACGACTCGACGAGTTCCGCCACTCGCCAGCTGAGCACGGCGCGGCCCAGAAGTTCACTGGTCACCCTGGTACCTCTGCTCCCGCCACGGGTCGCCGCGATCGTGGTATCCGAGTTGCTCCCAGAAGCCCGGGACGTCCTGGGTGACGAGCTGAATCGACCGAACCCACTTCGCGGACTTCCACAGGTAGAGATGCGGCACGAGCAGACGGGCCGGACCCCCGTGCACAGGCGCGAGGGGCGCCCCCTCGTAGGTGTGCACGATCCACGCCTTGCCACCGAGGATGTCGGCGACGGGGAGGTTCGTGGTGTAGCCGCCGTCGCATCCGACGAGGACGAATCCCGCGGACGTCTCGACGTCCGCGAACAGGGTGTCGAGCGAGACCCCGTTCCACGACGTTCCGAACTTCGACCAACGTGTGACGCAGTGGAGGTCGACCGTCGGTCGCTCCTGCGGGAGCTTCATGAATTCGGCCCACGACCACTCGTGGCGCCGGCCGGTCTCGTCGGTCACGGTCAGCGTCCACGTGTCGGTCGGGACGCGGGGCGTCGGTCCCGCCGAGAGGACCGGGAAATCGCCGACCTCGTACTGCCCGGGCGGAAGAGAGTGCTCGCTGCGAGGTCTGCCGTGGAATCCGGGGGTCAGAACAGCCATGCCTCACGTTAGGACCGCCACGGGATCTCTGCAGCGCAAACCGTCGATCCGAGGCGTCCGTCACACCTGACTTGCCATAGCCATAGTCAGGTGTAGATTGCTGACTATGGCCATCAATAGTCAGGTGCGTGAGGAAGTGCGGCTCGGCCCGCTCCTCACCGTCCTCTCCGGCGCACCGTTCGTCGCCAGCCTCGATCTGTTCGTCGTCAACGTCGCGTTCGGCGACATCGCGGCGAGCTACCCCGGCTACAGCCTCGGCGACCTCAGCTGGGTGCTGGGCGGCTATGCGATCGTGTTCGCCGCACTCCTGGTTCCGCTCGGACGCTGGGCCGACCGCGTCGGCCGCCGGCGCGGATTCCTTCTCGGGCTGGCGCTGTTCACCGCGGCGAGCGCGGCGTGCGCGCTGAGCCCCTCACTGTGGATGCTCGTCGCCTTCCGACTGCTCCAGGCCGTCGGTGCCGCCGCCCTGACCCCCGCCAGCCTGGGACTGCTCATCAGCACGGTCCCCGAAGCCACACGTGCGGGCGCGGTCCGGATCTGGGCCGCGTCGGGGGCCGCGGCCGCGGCCTTCGGACCCGTGGTGGGTGGCCTGCTCGTCGAGGCGTCGTGGCGCTGGGCCTTCCTGATCAACGTCCCCATCGGTATCGCCTTCCTGATCGCCACCGTGCGGTTGGTCCCCGACTTCCGCCCGACCGCCCCCGACACAAACCTCGACCTGTTCGGCGGCGCCCTGTTGACCGTCGGCATCGGCGCCCTCGCACTCGGACTGGTCCAGGGACCCGACTGGGGATGGAGCGACCCCCGAATCGCGCTCGCGTTCACCGTCGCTGCCGCGTCCGTCGCACTGTTCTGGTGGAGAAACAGCAGGCAGCGCGAGCCGCTCATCGAACCCGCCATGCTGAAGGTGCGGACGTTCGCCTGGTCGAACGTGACCGCGCTCGCGTTCAGTGCCGCCTTCGCGGCCGGCCTGCTCGCGAACATTCTGTGGCTGCAGCAGGTGTGGGGGTACTCCGCGCTGCTGACAGGTCTCGCGATCGCGCCGGGCCCGTTGATGGTGCCGGTGTTCGCCGTGGTCGGCCAGTTCCTGTCCCGCAGGTTCTCGGCCGCAGCGCTCACCGCGGCGGGCAGCGCCCTGTGGGCGGCCGGCGCCGTGCTCGTTCTCTCGTCCGTCGGGATGGAACCGCAGTACGCGTCGGAACTGCTGCCCGGCTGGATGATCGCCGGTGTCGGGGTCGGCCTGGCGTTGCCGACGATCTTGTCGTCCGCCACCGCCGGACTACCGCCGTCGCGCTCGGCCACCGGTAGTGCCGTCGTCACCATGAGCCGACAGGTCGGAACCGTGCTGGGCGTGAGCATGCTGGTCGCCCTCCTCGGTACGACCGCCGGTGACGAAGACACCCACTCCGCGTTCCAACTCGCCTGGTCGGCGGTGGCTGTGGTGGCCGTCGTCGCCGCGCTCACCGCCACACGGATGAACCCACCCCGTGAGTACTGGTTGACAAGTACTCACAGCACCGAAAGGAACGATCATGAGAGACGCCGTCATCGTCGAGGCCGTCCGCACGCCGATCGGCAAGGGCAAGCCCTCGGGCGCCCTGCACGGAGTGCACCCCGTCGACCTTCTCGCCCACAGCCTGTCGACCCTCGTCGAACGCACGGGAATCGATCCCGCACTGATCGACGACGTCATCGGCGGCACCGTCACCCAGGTCGGTGACCAGAGCCAGAACATCACCCGCAGTGCGCTTCTCGCCGCCGGATTCCCCGAATCCGTGCCCGGCACGACCGTCGACCGGCAGTGCGGCAGCAGCCAGCAGGCCGTCCACTTCGCCGCGCAGGGCGTGATGTCGGGCGCCTACGACATCGTCGTCGCCGCCGGGGTCGAATCGATGGGCCGAGTTCCCATGGGGTCCAGCAGCATCGGACGCGAATCGATGGGTGTCGGTTTCGAGCGCCGCTACCCCGACGGCCTCGTCCCGCAGGGCATCAGCGCCGAACTCATCGCCGCCCGGTGGGGACTCTCGCGCACCCAGCTGGACGAGTTCGCCCTGCGCAGCCATCAGAAGGCCGCGGCGGCAACGAGTGCCGGGAACTTCGCGAAGGAACTCGCCGTCCTGCCGGAGCTGAGCGTCGACGAGGCCATTCGGCCGGACACGACGCTGGACGCCCTCGCCGGCCTCCGACCCGCCTTCCGCAGTGACTTCTACGAGGAGAGGTTCCCGCAGATCGACTGGTCGATCACCGCAGGCAACAGCAGTCCCCTGTCGGACGGAAGTGCGGCGCTCATGATCACCACCAGTGAGATCGCGGGACGCCTGGGACTGCGGCCGCTGGCCCGGCTCCACAGCTTCTCCGTCGTCGGCGACGACCCGCTGATGATGCTCACCGCTGTCATCCCCGCGACACGCAAGGTGCTGCAGCGCAGCGGCCTCGACATCGCCGACATCGACCTGTTCGAGGTCAACGAGGCCTTCGCGCCGGTGGTCCTGGCCTGGGCCGCAGACACCGGAGCCGATCTGGACCGCGTCAACGTGCACGGCGGCGCGATCGCGCTCGGACATCCGCTGGGGGCCAGCGGCGCCCGGCTCATGACCACGCTGGTGAACGCGATGGACCAGCGCGGGGCCCGGTTCGGCCTGCAGACCATGTGCGAGGCGGGCGGACTCGCCAATGCCACGGTGCTCGAACGACTCGGGTGACGCGGAGGTAGTCCATCTCAGCCGTTCCGGCGGGCGATCGCGTCTCCCACCGCACGCAGCGATTCGCGCAGCGAGTGCGGCTGGAGCACTTCGACTCCCCCGCCGAGAACGGTCAACTGTTCGAGTGCCACGTCTTCGGCCTCGAGTGACAGGTCGACGGTCACCCAGCCGGCGTCGTCCGGCGGGCCGGGTTCGACGCGTGCGGCTTCCACACCGACCACCCGGGGCAGTCGGCGCCACGATGCGGGCGAGAGCCGCACCCGGCACCGGAATCGCAGAAGCGCACGATCGAATTCGGCCACCGACGCCGTCCACCACGCACCCAGATCGAAGTTGTCGGGACGCACCGCCGGCTGCTTCAGCACGGTCGCGTCACTGATCCGCGACACCCGATAGGACAGCGTCCGTCCTCGATGCTGCGCAACGAGATACCAGACACCGGCCTTCGCCACCAGCCCCAGGGGATCGAGAGTTCGTGCCGCGGAACGGCTCCCCTTGCGGTAGCGGATGCCGAGACGCCGACCCTCGAGCACCGCGGACGCCACCACAAGGAGATCACCGTTGTCGCGTGGCCCGTCGAACCAGCCGGGGGCGTCGACGTAGAGCCGGTCCCGCCACAGCTGAGCGCCGGCGCGCAGCGGGACCGGCAACGCCCCCAACAACTTCGACTGCGCCGCAGCGGTGACGTCGCGGAGACCGAGATCGTCGGCGATCGACGGGACGCCGAGCAACATCAACGCGGACGTCTCCTCGCCCGTCATGCCGCCGAGTTTCGACTGCCAGCCGTCGAGCAACCGGATTCCGCCGCCGGGTCCGCTCTCCGTCCACAACGGCACACCGGCCGCCGACAACGCCGTGACGTCGCGATACACGGTGCGGACCGACACCCCGAGTTCGTCCGCCAGTTGCTGCGCGGTGGCCCCGCGACTGCCCTCCAGACGGAGCATCAACTCGACGAGCCGACTCGACCGCATTCCCCGATTCTAGTGAAAATTCCTGACAGTGGATGTCAGGGATAGGGGGCACACTGGTCGGCATGACCAACTGGACGCAGTTCGAGACAGAAGCACCCGACCTCGCCAAGGCTGTCGCCGCACGCTTCGAGGCGCACAAGCACCACGTGCTGGCGACGCTCCGCAAGGACGGTTCCCCGAGGGTGAGCGGCACCGAGGTCGAGTTCTACGAGGGCGCGTTACTGCTCGGCTCGATGGTCGGTGCACGCAAAGTGCAGGACCTGCAACGCGATCCGCGATTCTCCCTCCACAGCAACCCCGGCCACCACACGATGGACGGCGGCGACGCCAAGATCAGCGGCCGCGCAGACGAGATCCTCGGAGAGCGGAAACAGCAGATCCTCGAGCACTACCCCGACGAAATCCCCGAAGCGGACGTCTTCGAACTCGGCCTCGACGAGGTGGTGCTCACCACCGTCGACGGCGACCACCTGTACGTCGACCTGTGGCGGCCGGGAGCGGAGGTCACCCGGTTCACCAAGTGACGGTCACTGCGTGACGGCGAATCCGAAGCCGAGAGCGCAGGCCTCCAGCGGCCCGTTCGGCCCGTCGGGGTCGTAGGTTCCGCCGGGAATCAAATGTCCGGTGAAGCCGGGCAGTTCGCGTTCGACACCCTCACCGTTCGTCAACGGCCCGGACGTGCCGAGCGTCGGCGCCTGGCCGCCGATGTTGAGGTACGTGACCTGGGCGTCGGTGGTGGCCTCTTTCGGCCCCTCGAACTCCCACTCGACCTGGTTGCCTTCCTTTTCGACATCGAGCGTCGCGGCGGGCTTACAGTTCGCCAGCGGATCGGGCATGAACGGCGCAGCCGATGCGGCGGCGGGTGCTGCGAAGAGGGCGGCCGCACCGAGAGCGGCGACGGCGACGGGTCGTGCGAACGCTGCGAGAGTGGACATGGTGTTCCCTTCCGTGAGTCGTCCCACAACGGTTTCCCGCCGCGATACCGGACGAAACAGACAGGGCCCCTACCAGGTGACGTTCTCGGCGCAGTGACGTCCGTTGGCGGTGGATTCCACCTGCACCGTGGCGTGCGAGAGCAGGTGGCTCTCGAGGACGGTCCGCGCCGATTCGAGGACGACGGACGAGTCGGCGTCCGTGGTCAGGTGCACGGTGGCCACGTCCATTCCCGTCGTGAGCGTCCACACGTGGAGGTCGTGGACACCGGTGACCCCGGGCAGCGCTTCGAGGTCGGCCTGCACCGATTCGACATCGACGTCCTCGGGGGACGCCTGCGTGAGGATGCGCAGCGACGCGGCGGCCAGTTTCATCGCCCGCGGCACCACCCACAGCGAGATGAGGACACCGACGATGATGTCGGCGTAGGTCCAGTCGAACACCAGCACGACGCCGCCGGCGATGAGCACGCCGACACTGCCGACGGCGTCCGCGAGCACTTCGAGGTACGCGCCGCGGACGGCCAGGCTGTCCTTGGAATCGGCGCGCAGCATCAGCATCACCACGAGGTTCGCGGCGAGACCGACGGAGGCGGTGAGGATCAGCGCCATGCCGGGAAGTTCGGGGGCGTCGCCGATGCGGGAGATCGCCTCGTAGAACACCCAGACCGCGACGGCGAGCAGCATCGCGGCGTTGGCCATGGCCGTGAGCACTTCGGCGCGGTGCCAGCCGAAGGTCCGGGCGGCGGTGGTGCTGCCCTTGCGCGCCAGGAGAAGTGCGACGAGCCCCATCGACATTCCGACGACGTCGGTCAGCATGTGCCCGGCGTCGGCGAGCAGCGACAGCGAGTTGACGGTCAGACCGACGACGACCTCGAGAACCAGGAACGCGAGGAGGATGACGAGGGCGATCACCATGCGGCGGATCCGCCCCCGGGACGGGCCTACCTCACCGCCGCCTTGTGTGTTGCCGTGCGAATGGCCGTGACCGACTCCCATGGGTGAGCCTCCTCCCGAGTTGTGCCGATCATATGCGTACATGCGCATATGTTCAACAGCGTGCTCGGGCGGTCAGAGCTCGGGACGATAGGCCGGCTTCTCCACGGTCGGCGGCAGGGTGGCGATGGCCGAGATGCGTTTGAGCCCTGCGACCTGCAGAAGGTCGACGGTCAGAGACCGGATCTGCGCGAAGACGACCGTGGCCGACAGGCCCGCGTTCTCCACCAGTTCCGGTTTCAATCCGGACGCCACCGAACGCAGTACCCGTGCCGCCTCGGCCTGATCGGGTTGCTGACCGGGGTCGGCGAGCGCCATCTGCCGGAGGGTTTCCAAGGCGTGGGCGAGTTTCTCCACCTGGTCGACGAGCCGTGGGTTGAGAATCTCGTCGTCACGCACCAGCGTGAGCGAACGCCGCGCGAGAACCCGGATGTTGCGCAACGCGTTGTCGAGTGGGTCCGCGGCCGCGGTGAGTCGTTCGAGCCGGCCGCGGGTGTTCCAGTACAGCGGCGAGATTCGGCTGATCTCACGGCCGCCCGCGAGGTGGGTCCGCAGCGTGTCGATCGACGCCTGCGTTGCCCGCGCCTTTTGGAGGGCCTTCTCGATGGGCTTGTCGTCGTTGGCCACCAGACCGTCTGCCACCAGCTGCATCACTTCGGACGCCGTCCCGAGAACGTTCGCGGCGTACTTCCGCGCCCGCCCCACGGGATGCGTGGGAATCAGCGCGACGACGGCGATCCCCACCAGGCCACCGGTCAAGGCGTCCACCATGCGGTCGATACCCGCGGTGCCGCCGGGTGGCAGCAACGTCGCCACGAGCACCGCGGAGTTACCCGCCTGCATGGAGAAGATCGGTCCGCTGTTCAGCAATACGGCCGCGGACATCGCCAGCATCACGACGAGAGTGATCTGCCAGGTACCGCTCCCGATGATGGAGACGATGAGGTCGCCGACCCCGATCCCGATCGTGACACCGGCCACCAACTCGACGGAACGGCGCAGTCGGGCGCCGAGAGACAGCCCCAGCGACACCACCGCGGCGATCGGCGCGAAGAACGGCGTCGGGTGACCGATCACCACCGTCGCCACCCACCAGGCAGCGCCGGCAGCGATCGCGCACTGCAGGATGGGCAGTGCCGACACCCGCAGTCGCTGGGCCGAAGTCCTCAGCCCGTCCCGGCCACGGACTTTCGCCGAGCTGAGGGCGTTAACCGACGCCAAGCGCTTCGGCAGCCCGGGGATCGCAGTCCTCGAGCAGATCGAGGCACCGCGCGTACTCGTCCGTTTCGCCGATCGCCTTCGCCGCCTTCGCCAGCACTGCGACGCACCGGAGGAAGCCACGGTTGGGTTCGTGGCTGTACGGAACCGGGCCGAAACCCTTCCAGCCGTTGCGACGCAACTGGTCCAGTCCACGGTGGTACCCGGTGCGCGCGTAGGCGTACGCCGCGATGGTCTCGTCGGCCTGGAGGGCCGCCTCGGCCAGGTAGGCCCATGCGATGGATGCGGTGGGATGGGCGGCTGCGACGGAAGCCGGATCCTCGTGGTTCAACAGGGCCGACTCGGCCTCGTCGTCCCCGGGGAGCAGCGTGGGCTGTGGTCCGAGAAGGTCACCGAAAGACGTCATGCGCCTATTGTGCCCCCGACGCAGTGCCGTCACTGCGTCGGCCCGCGTCCGCGACGCGCCCTGTCGCGGTCTCCGATGACGCACGATGTCGTTAGGCTGCCCCCAACGTTCATTTCTCTGCAGACCGAGGGGCAGCGCGTGCAGGACCCGAAGAAAGACGAATCGACTCAGAAGCCGGCCGCGGACACACCGTCCGGACCGGCAGCGGCAGGCACCACCGCCGGCAAGGGCACCGGCGGCGCCGACGCGACCGCGAAGCCTGCGAAGACCGCGCAGCCTGCGGCGGATGCAGAGCCCGCCGCACCGAAGTCACCCGAGCCGAAGCCCCCGCAGAAGAAGGCCCCCGAGAAGGCGGCAGAGAAGAAGGCCGACGAGCCGCAGCCCGAACTGCCCAAGCCTCCGGCACCACGCCCACGAGCCGAGACACCTCAGGCCGGCCCGGACTCTGCCGCGAAACCCGCGGACAAGGCATCCGAGGCGGCCACCACCGCGATCCCGACGCAGAAGAGCATGCCGGCATCGGGCGACGCCGCGACCGTGAAGATGCACCGCGCACCGACCACGCAGAACGCGAAGGTGCAGGGGCAGGCGAAACCGTCGTCGGACGACGAGACGGTCGCGATGCCCGTGACGAAGCCTGCGGTCCCGGCGACGCCGCCGCCACCCCGACCTGCCGCCGCCCAGCCGAACCAGCCTCAGAACGCGCGGCCCGTGCCCCCGCCGCCCGCTCCCCCTCGGCCGGCACCCGTCCCGCCGAAGGCCGCACCGCAGCGGGTGCTGCCGCCCCAGCAGAGCGCGCCGCAGCGCGTCCCCGCGGCGCAGCAGCCCGCCAAGAAGCACGGGAAGGTGTGGCTGTTCGCCGCGATCGCCGCCGGCGTCATCGTCGTCGCCGCCATCGCGGTCGCCGGCGTGGTGGTCTACAACAACAACCAGGCCGAGAACTCCCCCGAGGCCCAGGTGCAGGGAACGATCGACACGTTCGTCGCGGCACTCACCCAGGGCGACCTGGCGACGCTGCGCACCAGCACCTGCGGCAGCCTCGCCGAGTACTACCTGGGCCTCTCGGATCAGGATTTCGCCGAGGTCCACCAGGTCGCCGTCACGCAGCAGAACATTCCCGTGGTCGGCGGCGTCGACGCCGTGCAGATCACCGGCGACACCGCCATCGCCCAGGTGAAGGCCCACACCGCCGCCAACCCCGGCGAGCAGTCGTGGCGCACGTTCAACCTCGAGAAGGTCGACGGCACCTGGAAGATCTGCGACCCCCGATAAACGACTGTGCACCTTTCCGGTAGCGGTGGCTACCGGAAAGGTGCACGAGCGCGAAGCGCCTATCCCGAGACGGAACGTCCCGCGGACTTGAGGTCGTTGCAGGCCTCGACGACACGGGCCACCATGCCGGCCTCGGCCTTCTTCAGGTAGCTGCGCGGGTCGTAGACCTTCTTGTTGCCGACCTCGCCGTCGACCTTCAGCACGCCGTCGTAGTTGGTGAACATGTGACCCACGATCGGACGGGTGAACGCGTACTGGGTGTCGGTGTCGACGTTCATCTTGACGACGCCGTAGTTCAGCGCAGCCTCGATCTCCGACTTCAGCGAGCCCGATCCACCGTGGAAGACGAAGTCGAACGGCTGCGAACTCTCGGACAGCCCCAGCTTGGCGGCGGCGACCTTCTGTCCGGTCTCGAGCACCTCGGGACGAAGCTTCACGTTGCCCGGCTTGTAGACGCCGTGCACGTTGCCGAACGTCGCGGCCAGCAGGTACTTGCCGTTCTCGCCGGTGCCGAGGGCGTCGACGGTCTTCTCGAAGTCCTCGGGCGAGGTGTACAGCTTGTCGTTGATCTCGGCTTCCACGCCGTCCTCTTCGCCACCGACGACGCCGATCTCGACCTCGAGGATGATGTTGGCGGCCTTCGCCTTCGCGAGGAGCTCCTTGGCGATCTCCAGGTTCTCGTCGATCGGGACAGCCGAACCGTCCCACATGTGGGACTGGAACAGCGGGTTGCGGCCCGCCTCGACGCGCTGCCGCGAGATCTCGAGCAGCGGGCGGACGAACGTGTCGAGCTTGTCCTTGGGGCAGTGGTCGGTGTGCAGGGCGATCGTGACGTCGTACTTCGCGGCGATCACGTGCGCGAACTCGGCGAGTGCGACCGCGCCGGTCACCATGTCCTTGACGCCCAGGCCCGAACCGAACTCGGCGCCACCGGTCGAGAACTGGATGATGCCGTCACTGCCGGCGTCCGCGAAGCCCTTGATGGCGGCGTTGATGGTTTCGGAAGAAGTGCAGTTGATGGCGGGGAAGGCAAAGGAGTGCTCCTTGGCCCGACCAAGCATCTCGGCATAGACCTCGGGAGTCGCGATTGGCACGGCGGCAGTCCTCCAATAAGAGTCGATTTCGGCGCGCGCGATCAGCGCAGCGCGCGATGTGGTCCTAGCAGTATGGCAATACCGGTAGCGTACGTCGCCCGGTGGCTGTCGCGGCACCCCGTTTCGGCAGGTCCACGACCCGGCCGAAACTCCATGACCTGCAGTATTCCGTCAGTCGGGGAATACGCCGGTACGCTGAGGGCCGTGATTGTGCAGGCAGCATCGGATTCCGTGACCAACCTCGCGTTGTTGCCGGGATTCCTCGACCCGGTGAACCTCCTCAACTCCTTCGGCACGTGGGTGCTCGTCGGACTTCTCCTGGTCGTCTTCATCGAGTCGGGATTGCTGTTCCCCCTGCTCCCCGGCGACTCGCTTCTCTTCACCGCGGGACTCATCGCGGCGTCGAAGTCGACGGAGATCGAACCGTTCGCCCCCATCTGGGCGCTACTGGTTCTGATCCCCATCGCCGCGATCCTCGGCGACCAGGTGGGCTTCTTCATCGGCAGCAAGGGCGGTACCGCCCTGTTCAAGCACGACGACGCGCGGTTCTTCAAGAAGAAGTACATCGACGAGTCGCACGCCTTCTTCGAGAAGCACGGCCCGATCACCATCATCCTGGCCCGCTTCGTTCCGATCGTGCGCACGTTCGCGCCGGTCGTCGCGGGTGCGTCGCGGATGAAGTACTCGCTGTTCCTGACGTACAACATCGTGGGCGGCATCCTGTGGGGCGCCGGCGTCACGCTGCTCGGCTACCTGCTCGGTCAGATCGAGTTCATCCGCGACAACGTCGACATCATCTTCCTGCTGATCGTCTTCGTGTCCGTCCTGCCGATCATTCTCGAGGTGGGCAAGCGCGTCGTGAAGTCGCGGCAGAGCGCGGGCGCCACGACCGAGGACGCGCAGCCGGTCACCACACCCACCGATCCGACCTCCTGAAACCGATCGAGTAGCGCACTGACGATGGTCACCACGGCAGCAGGCACCTTCGGGCCTCTCGTCTCGGCCGGCCCAGCGCTGGTCTGGATCGTCGTCCTCGCGTTCGTGTTCATCGAGTGCGCGGTGATCCTGGGCCTGTTCCTGCCCGGCGACTCGATGCTGATCACCGCCGGAATCGTGCTGGCCAACCATGCGTCGGGCGCCGGCCACGTGTGGGCATTGTCGGTCGGCGCGATGATCGCCGCCATCTGCGGAAACCAGGTGGGGTACGTCATCGGTCACCGCACCGGCAACCGCATCCTCGCCCGCAAGGGCGGGAAGTATCTCAACTACACCAACCTGCACAGGGTCAACGTCCTGCTGGAGAAGCACGGCTTCTGGGCGGTACTCATCGCCCGCTGGATTCCGTGGGTCCGCACCCTGTGCCCGCTGGTCGCCGGTGCGGCCAAGATGAACCACACCAAGTACACGATCGCCAGCACCATCGGCGCCATCTTCTGGGCACCCGTCCTGCTGCTCATCGGCTTCTACTTCGGCTCGTTCCTGGACCGGGTGTCGTGGCTGATGCCGGCCGTGCTCGCCGGGATGGTCGCGCTGCTGGTGATCGGCACGGTGCTCGGGGTGTGGCACTACCGGCAGGAGATGGCGCGGCCGCCCGAAGAAGTGGCCGTCGAAGAAGTTCTGGACTAGTGCCGATGCACCGCGTCCCACGCGGGCAGCGGGTCGTCGAACCGAACCCAGGCCGCCGGCCCTGACGCCAGCTCGTCGTCGGTGAGCAGCGCCGGGTCCAGGATCCGCCGCGGACCGTCGGGGTCGAGGCGGACACCGATGAACACGATCTCCTGCCCCGGTATCTCGTGCGCGGACGCCCACAGCTGGGCCGGCTCGATCACCAGGTTCGGACCGGCCTGCGACCACACGGCGGCGAGGTCGGGGCGGCTCGCGATCCAGCAGAAGCCCTTGCTCCGGAGCAGACCGGTGAACCGTCCCAGCGCCTGCTCGAGCCGGGCCGGGTGGAACGGCCGCGTCGCCCGGTAGGTGACGCTGCGGATGCCGTATTCCTCGGTCTCCGGGGTGTGGCCCCCGGCCAGTTCCTCGGCCCAGCCGGGCAGCTCGGCCGCGACCTCCGGGTTGTACAGGCCGGTCCCGAGAACCTCGCCGGGATCCACGACGCCGCGCGTGGTGCGCCGCAGTGTCGCGGTGGGGTTGAGCCTGCGCACGGTGGCCTCGACGGCACCGGCGGCGCCCTCGCTCACCAGATCCGTCTTGTTCAGCAGGATGACGTCGGCGAACTCCACCTGGTCGACGAGCAGGTCGGAGATGCTGCGCTCGTCGCCCTCCCCGGCTTCGAGGTTCCGGTCGTCGAGCCGCTCGCCCTTGGCCAGCTCACCGAGGAACGTCGATGCATCCACGACCGTCACCATCGTGTCGAGGGCGGCCACCGAACCGAGACTGAACCCGTCCTCGAACTCCCACTCGAATGTGGCGGCGACGGGCATCGGCTCGGAGATGCCGGTGGATTCGATGACGAGGTGGTCGAACCGGCCCTCCTGCGCCAGCCGCGCGACGGCCTCGACGAGGTCTTCCCGCAGGGTGCAGCAGATGCAGCCGTTGGTGAGCTCGACGAGTTTCTCCTGCGTCCGGTCCAGGTGCCCCTGCCCGGCGACGAGGGCTGCGTCAATATTCACATCGCTCATGTCGTTGACGATGACGGCGACGCGCCTGCCGTCCCGGTTCGCGAGGAGGTGGTTGAGCAGGGTGGTCTTGCCCGCGCCGAGGAAGCCGGACAGGACGGTGACGGGGAGCGGCCGGGTGACAGTCATCCAGAGATGATAACCGTTTTCATTAAGCCGGAGCCCCGGGCTCCCGATGTCGCATCCGCACACTCGAACGGAACGGATGCGACATCGGACGCGAGCAGACGCCTGCGTGCGCGTCCTACAGCGCGACGGCGCCGGACACGTCCGCGTACTGGCTCTCGGGGCGGGGCAGACCGAAGTGGTCGCGCAGTGTCGTGCCCGAGTACTCGGTGCGGAACAGCCCGCGCTCCTGCAGGATCGGGACCACCTTCTCCGCGAACACCTCGAGACCGCCCGGGTAGTACGGCGGCATGACGTTGAAACCGTCCGCCGCGCCCTGCGTGAACCATTCCTCGATGGTGTCGGCCACCTGCACCGGCGTCCCGACGACCACCCGGTGCCCGCGCGCACCGGCGAGACGGTGCAGCAATCCGCGCAGGGTCGGGTTCTCCCGCTCGACGATCCCGGCGATCACCTGCAGGCGACTCTGCTGGTTGTCCGTGACGTCGCCGGCGTCCCCGAACAGACCGGCAGGCACGGGGGCGTCGAGATCGAGGTGGCGCACGCTCGAACCCGTGAGGCTCTCGAGCTGGGCGAGCCCGTACTCGGGCGACGTGAGTTCGTTGAACTCCCGCTCCAGGTCGCGGGCCTCGGCCTCGGTGTCGCCGAGGAACGGGCTGATGCCGGGCAGGACCTTGACGTGATCGGGGTTGCGACCGTACTGCGTCGCGCGCTGCTTGACGTCCGCGTAGAACGCCTGCCCGTCGGACAGCCGCTGGTGCGCGGTGAAGATGGCCTCGGCGTACTGGCCCGCGAACGCGCGACCGTCGTTGGACGCACCCGCCTGCACCAGCACCGGATGGCCCTGCGGGGAGCGTGGCGCGTTGAACGGTCCGCGCACCCGCAGGTGTCGGCCGACGTAGTTGATCTCGTGGATCTTCGACGGGTCCGCATAGATGCCTGCGGCCTTGTCGATCAGGATGGCGTCGTCTTCCCAGCTGTCCCACAGCTTGACGGTCGCGTCGACGAACTCCCGCGCCCGCGCATAGCGGTCGGCGTGGTCGGGGTGGCCGGCCAGCCCGAAGTTGGCGGCCGCCAGGTCGGTTCCGGTGGTCACGATGTTCCAGCCGGCCCGGCCGCGGGAGATGTGGTCGAGGGACGCGAACAGCCGCGCCAGATTGTAGGGCTCGAAGTACGTCGTGGACGCGGTCGCGATCAGGCCGATCCGTTCGGTGGCGGTCGCGATGGCCGTCAGCAGCGTGATCGGTTCGAGTGCTCCGGCGGCGCCGTGCTCGACGTCGCTGCGCAGGGCCGGGCCGTCGGCAAAGAAGATCGCGTCCAGCTTCGCCGCCTCCGCGGTCCGCGCGATGTCCTGGAAATAGGAGACGTCGTACAACCGCTCGGGCGTCGTGAGCGGGTGGCGCCACGCCGACTCGTGGTGCCCGGCCGGGTAGATGAACGCATTGAGACTCAGCTGCCGCTGTTGATCTGACATAACGAACTGTCTAACAGCGCCGAATCGAGGGCGACACGGTTAATTTTCGCGTGATTCGAACGATGCCCTACCGCCGCGGATACCCCGCCGCGGACACCATGTGCGCGGCCTCCATCAGCATCCAGCCGCCGAGCTGGACGGACATGTCGCGTTCCGGGATGCCCGACGACCGGACGGTGCCGCCGGTGAACGTGGCGATTCCCCCGCCCATTCCCGGCAGCTGCGCCTGCCTGGTCCAGTCGTGGCCGAACAACGGCTGCCCCTCGATCTGCAGGCGGTTCTCCCAGGCCGATTCGGCGGAGGTCAGCACGAGCTGGGCGGCGATCTCCCGGGCCCGGATGTCGGCGGGCGACTCCCAGGGCAGCATCACCGCGGTCAACGCCAGATACCGCGCGAGGATCCCGTTGAACAGGCCACCGTCTCCCCCACCGCCGCCGTCGATGACGCCGTGGGGTGCGAGATGCTCGTCGATGGCGTCGACCAGCCGATGGGTCCGGTTGCGGTGCCGCGGCGAACCGAGGCGCACGGCGAGTTCGGTTTCGAGGCCGAGCACGACGCCCTGACAGTACGAGTAGACGTTCCTTTCGATTTCACCGCCCGGGTGGATGCCGTCGACGATCAGGTTGGTGTGCACGTCCCGCAGCGTGTCGTCGATCCAGTCGGCCGTGGCCTGGGCGCGCCACAGCTTTCCGGTGCGGGCCAGCATGATCCCGGCGGGCCCGTTGGCGGGCGCGTTGTAGAAATTCGAGCCCTTCCGCCACGGGATGCCGCCTCCGGCCTCGGGCGCCCAGGCGTCGAACAACTGGGATTCGAGCGCCTGAACCGCACTTCTGTTGTCTATGAAGTGCATTCGCTGGGCGCGCTCGAGGGCGATCCCCAGCCAGGCCATGTCGTCGTAATAGTTGTTGGTCCAGCCCGACAGGTTCCGCAGACGGTGGCTGCGCGCCAGTTTCACGATGCGACGGCGACGGCGCGGCGTGGGGTCCCGTTCGAGCGCGTCCACGGCGCAGTCGAGCAGGTGGGCCTGCCACCAGTAGTGCCAGCTGAGGAACAGTCGCTCGCGCCGCACCGGCGGCCAGGCGACGACGCCCAGCGTGGTGCCCGGGAGCGCCCACAGCCGGCGAAGGTGCCTGCTCACCACCGCTTCTTCAGCGGCGTCCGCGCGCGCCGACCACGAGTCCTGCATAAGAGTTGATCTTGCCTATTCGCCGGGGGTTCCGCTACCAGGCACGGTCGAGGTCGGCGTGCTGACGAACCCACGCATGCATGGCGATTCCCGCGGCGACGCCCGCGTTGATGCTGCGGGTGGAACCGAACTGGGCGATCGACACCGTCATCGCCGCAACCTCTTTCGCCTGGTCCGTGACTCCCGGCCCCTCCTGGCCGAACAGGAGCACGCAGTCGCGGGGCAGACTCGCCGTCTCGAGCGGGACGGATCCGGGTGTGTTGTCGACGGCCACGATGGTGAGACCCCGCTCACGTGCGAACTCGACGAGGCCGTCGACGTCCGAATGATGGAGGACGTGCTGGTACCGATCGGTGACCATGGCCCCGCGGCGGTTCCAGCGTCGACGTCCCACGATGTGGACCGCGGCGGCGGCGAACGCGTTGGCGGTGCGCACCACCGTCCCGATGTTGGCGTCGTGCCCGAAATTCTCGATGGCCACGTGGAGAGGGTGGCGACGGCTGTCGATGTCCGCGACGATCGCTTCCCGCGTCCAGTACCGGTAGGCGTCGACCACGTTGCGGCGATCGCCGCCGGCCAGCAGTTCGGGGTCGTAGTGCGGGTCGGCAGGGACCGGGGTGTCGTGCTCCTCGGTCCACGGGCCGACGCCGTTCGGGTTGTCCCCCCATTCGGTGGGCCCCGCCTCGGCGACCTCGACCCGGTCGGTCTCGACTCCGCTCACGAGGTCAGAACGTCTTGTTCGAATCGGGAGCGACGGTGAAACCGTGCGACGTCTCGTCGTTGGTGCACGTGACGGCCGTGGCCGTGGTGCTGCACGTGTAGCCGAGCTTCGCCAGCTTCGCCCCGGCGGGCAGGGCCGCGTCCGGTTCGTCGCCCCCCGATGTGTAGACGAGGCCACCGGCGCACATGAACGACGCCTCGCCGTCGTTCTCGACGCGAATGCCGTGTCCCCAGTCGACCATGCAGTCGGCCGGGCGCGGCGGCACCGGGCTCGTCGACCCCTGGCATCCGGCCTCGGTACGGTTCGGCAGCTTGATGATGCCGCACTGGAACCCGCCGTCCGGGGACGTGAAGAAGTACGACTCGTTGTGCTCGTAGGGGACGTCGACGAGCGTCGTCGTCGGTGCTTCCGTCGTCGTGGGCGGCGGCGCAATCGTCGTGGTGGTGGTCGTCGGCGGAACCGTGGTCGTGGTGGTGGTCACAGGAGCCGCGACAGTCGTCGTAGACGTCGGCGGAGCCACCGCGTCCGACGATCCACCACACCCTGCGAGCATCACGGCCGAGCCAATGCTCAGACACACCAACGACACCCGACGCCACGCCATACGGCCACCTCCACACATGCTTATCTGCTGCCGACACTGCACTCTAACGGCAGTGCGGCGGCGGGGCCGCTTCGGCGAGGCCGGACGGGCTAATCTGGAGGTGGAGGCAATCGATGAATCATCAGCGCATCGTGCGGACGGTCTGCTTCGTCACGGTCGGCTACGTCATCGTCCTCGCCGTCTGGCTGGGATGGTTGATCGAGCACACCCCGCCGGCCACCATCCCGTACCAGATCATGGGATTGGTCGCCGCCTTCGGTTCGGCGCTGGGATTCGGGATGATGGCGGCCGAACGGCCCAGCCGCGCCGACCGCCAACTCGAACGGCACGGACTCGAAGGCTGGGCCCGCATCGAGCACGTCACTCCGCTGCGCCGCACTCCCGACAACGGGGAACTCACCGAACTGAACCTCCGGCTGACCGTGCCCGGATCGGAGAGCTACGCCGGACGTGTCGTCTACGAGGTGCGGCGGGAGAACGCGACACGCTTCCTGCCCGGCGAGACGATCACCATCCTCGTGGACCCGAAGGACCGGGACCACATCATGCTCTGCCCGTGATCCGGCGACGCCCGAGCGCGAGCATCCCCTCGACGAGCAGCAACTGGGCCGCCGCGTAGCTGGCGAGGACCACTCCTTCCGCCACAGCCCTCCCCTTCTCGCCCCGGATGAACAAGCGCCGCAACACGATCAGACCGTCGGACGCGGTGAACAGCATCCCGCCCGCACCGAGCCAGCTGCGACGGTCGGTTCCCGGCACCGCCACATTCGCGACGACGTCCGCGCCGGGTGCGAGAGACGGATCGGCCGACAGGGTCGACGTGGTGCCGAGCAGCGACCCGTACGCGGTCAACGGCACGGCGACCTCCTTCGCCCGCCCGTGGAGCAAAGCCGCCGCGCCTGCCCAGCCGGCGAGCCTGGGAAGCACTGCGGGCGCAGTGGGCCGGGCGCCCCGGCGCAGCAGCAGCGCGGAATAGCCGACCTGCATGACGGCGAACGAGGACGCGCCGCGCACGAGACGGGCGTCGTCGTCGGGATCGATCATGAAGACGTCACCCACGGTCGCGGCCGTGAGACCGGCGAGGAGGAGCGCGACGTCGGCCGGATCCGCATCTGCACGCCGCCGCAGGACACGGGCGGCGAGCGCGGGTGCGATCAGTGGTTTCGCGGCCTGCTGCAACCGTTCACGCCCCGTGACGGCCCCGACGACGGTGGCCAGCGTCGCACCGGCGAACACCGCGTGCTCGACACCCCAGTTGTTCTTCGACTTCACGTGTTCCTCCCACACTTGCGGACGTGCCGAGGTTACCGGCCCGAAGAGTGGTTGACTTGAGAGTGGACGCGACGGACAATCCGCGATTGTGAGGCACAGGTGATGGCAAAACAGGCGCGCGCGGCAGCCACCCGCCATCAGGTACTCGAGGGTGCGGCACTGAGCTTCGAGAAGCTCGGGTACGGCGGCGCGAGCCTGAGCGGAATCCTCTCCTATGCCGACGTGACGAAGGGCGCCTTGTACTTTCATTTCGAGTCCAAGGAAGCGCTCGCCTGGGCGGTGATCAAGGAACAGCACGCCATGGCGATGCTGGCGGCGCAGCGAGTGCTCGCGACGGCGCAGTCACCGATGGAAGCGATCCTGTTGTGCGCCAAGGAGATGGCGCGCCAGTTGCTGACCGAGCCCATCGTGCGAGCGGGTGTGCGACTCACCCTGGAACTCGGTACCTCCCGCGGCCCGGCCACCGACCCCTACATCGACTGGACCGACACCCTCGTCGCACTCGCGGGCAAGGCGCGGGAGGCAGGAGAACTGCGCGCGACCGTCGACCCCGCGGCACTCGCCCGGTTCCTGGTCAGTTCGTTCACCGGCATGCAGTTGGTGTCCGAGGCGCTGACCGGACGTTCCGACCTGTACGAGCGCCTGGCCGACATGTGGGCGTTGCTCCTGCCCTCGATCGCGTCGCCGGACATGTTGCCCCGGCTACTCGAACTCGCGGCACTGCGCGACGACGTCGCATCCTGACGAATCAGACGCCGCCGGGAGTGGGCTCGGGAGTGTCCGGCGCCGGATGCGGCAGATCGAGCGGCTGCGTCTGCGTCGGCACCGTCTGGACGACGGCGATCCGCGCGCCGTCCGGGATGGCATCGACCGAGCAGATCGTTCCGAAGATGCCGAGTCCGCCGAACAACGCGAGCAGGCCGTAGGCCAGGAACGTCGACGTCCGTTCGACGGCGGATCGCGGTTCGCGTTCCGCTGCCACCGTGGGGCGCCGCGCGTAGACGGTGCCTCGCTCTCGGGGAATTCGGGTGAGTTCAGCCATGTGGCCCTTCTTCGCATGGTTCGTCGGTGCGGGGTGGTGTCGGGTCGACGCCTTCGAGTCTGTCGTGATGGCGCCCGAGTGTCGTTCACCCCAGGGATGGAAAGCACCCCACCCAGGGTTCGACGGCCCGCCGTGCAGCGCGGGGACGCGAGTGGTTATGATCCAGACCACACCCGAATGTACGCATTGCGAGATCCACGCCCGCTCTGCGTACATCGTGAACATCGCCCGAGCAGGAAGGCCTCATGACGACCACCGAGGAACCGGCCCGCAGCGAAGACGTGCAGACCCTTCCCTCTCGCTTCGAGAGACCGCCGTGGCCGCCGGCGGGCCCGCGCCGCCTGATCGGCGACCTCGGCGGGACCTACGCCGCCAACGGTCTGATCGGGCTGATCTTCTCCGCGACGGGTCCCGTCGCCGTGATCCTGGCCGCCGGCTCCGCGGGCGGACTGTCGCCCCAGCAGATGGCGTCGTGGATCTTCGGTGTCTTCTTCGTCAACGGAATCCTGACCGCCGTCGCCAGCTGGCTGTACCGCCGGCCGCTCGCGTTCTTCTGGACGATCCCCGGCACGATCATCGTCGGCGGCTCGCTCACCCATTTGTCGTGGCCGGAAGTGCTCGGCGCGTTTCTGGTGACCGGGCTCCTGATCCTCGCCCTCGGCCTGACCGGGCGGGTGCGTCAGGTCATGGCGATGCTCCCGATGCCGATCGTCATGGCCATGGTGGCCGGCGTCTTCCTGAAGTTCGGCACCGACCTGGTCCACGCCGTGGGAACCGATGCGGCCGTCGCCGTTCCGATGGTCTTCGTCTTCGTCGTCCTCGCATCCCGCGCCGCGTTCGGCCGGTGGATGCCGCCGATCCTCGGCGCACTGCTCGTCGGGGCGGCGGCGGTCGCGGTCACCGGCCGCTTCCACCCGACCGGTTCGAGTACACCGTGGATCGCGGCACCGATGTTCCAGGCGCCGCAGTTCACCTGGCAGGCGATTACCGAACTGGTCGTGCCGCTGGCAATCACGGTCATCGTCGTGCAGAACGGTCAGGGCGCGGCCGTGCTGACGTCCGTCGGCCACAAGCCGCCGATGAACGTCGGCACCGTGCTGTGCGGGGTCTGGTCCCTCGCCACCTCCGCGGTCGGAGCCGTCTCGACGTGCCTGACGGGCCCGACCAACGCCCTGCTGGTGGCGTCGGGGCAGCGCACCAGGCAGTACACGGCGGCCGTCGTCTGCGGGCTGCTCGCCATGGTCGTCGGCCTGTTCGCGCCGCTGTTCGTTCAGCTGATGCTGGCCACCCCGGTCGCGTTCGTCGCGACGCTCGGCGGACTCGCGATGCTCCGGGCGCTGCAGGGTTCGTTTGTGGCCGCGTTCAGCTCCCGGCACACGCTCGGCGCGCTCGTGACCTTCCTCGTGACCGTGTCGAACGTGCAGTTCCTCAACGTCGGGGCTGCGTTCTGGGGGCTGATCGCCGGACTGCTCGTGTCCCGGGTGATGGAATCGGGTGATTTCCGGAAGGGATGATCCGTCACCGTTTCCGTCGCCACCATCGTCTGCAGGCCGGGGGCGGATCGCCGGGTTCCGGGGTCGCCGTCACCGGCGGCTTCCGCGCCGGCCGGTTCTGCTGCCGCCAGGTCGCGACGACCTCGTTCGCGTCGACCGGACTGACCGGGATCCGTGGGCCGGAGGGTGCCCGCAACCAGGCGACGATCTGCAGGTTGAGCTGGGCCACCACGTCCCGCACCGACTGCTCCGACGGCAGCCCACTGATAGTGTCGGGCAACCGCTCGATCTCCTTCCGCAGCTGCAGCGGCGTCGGGAGCAGCGAATCGGTGGGCAGATTCTCGCGCCGGAGATAGTTCTTCACCCACCACAGTTCGTCGTCGACATCGCCTGCCGGAATCGGTTTACCCGAGCCGGGGAGATCGTCGAAGTCGCCGCGCTCCTGAGCCAGCCGGATCTGCTTGTCGATCCAGCTCTCGAAGCTCACCCCGGGAGGTTTGCGCTCGGTCACGGACGCCATTCTTCCAGGACCCGGTTCAGCCCGCCTCGGTGTCGGCTCCCGTGTAGAACGCGGTCGTGCGATCGCCGGCCGCGGTCGCCGCACCCTCCGGCGTCCCGAACGCGATGCTCGCGTCCCGCCATTTCTCACTGCTCGCCGTGATGAACTCCTTGCCCTCATCGGTCGTCGACCAGGCCTCGCTCGCCTTCGGGTCCATCGACTCCCCCGTCCTCAGGTGCAGGTACAGCCCCATGACCCCGAGTTCCCAGCTGACGTCGCCGCCGTACTCCCAGGTCGCGGTGAATCCGTTCGGCGGGTCACAGGGTGAGGATCTCGCCGCCGGCGTTGCCTTCGAGTTGGTAGCGACCGTGCAGGCGCAGGTCACCCGTCACCGGTAGGAACCACCGCGGGATTCGCTCGGCGGTGGTGCAGGCCTCCCACACTTCCTCGACGGTGGCGTCGTAGGTCTGACCGATCGTCACGGTGCGGGCCTCGCCCGCCTCGAGCGTCCGGCTGCCCACCGACCGGCGTACGGCGAACGCAATCGCTTGCCAATGCGCATTCTTCGTTTTACTGTGACACTGCGTCTCAGTTAACTGGACCGGCGACGACGGTTCCCCATCCGCGCAGGGAAGAAGCCATGACAGCGACAACCACCCAGCACGCGGCCGCACCCGACGGCAGCGGAGACGAGCGGCACCTGCGCGTCGTCGTGGTCGGCGCCGGACTGTCCGGGATCGCCGCCGCGGTCAAGCTCGAACGCGCGGGCATCACGGACTTCGTCGTGCTGGAGAAGTCCGATCGAGTGGGGGGCGTGTGGCGCGAGAACACGTACCCCGGGTGCGGTGTCGACATCCCCGCCCCTGTGTACTCGTTCTCCTTCCACCCCAATCCGCGGTGGCGCAGCAACTTCGCCCTGCAACCGGAACTGCTGTCCTACATCGAGGACACCGTCGACACGTTCGGTCTGCAGTCCAGGATCTCGATGCAGACCGAACTCCGCGAAGCTACCTGGTCCGACGAGCGCCGACGCTGGATCCTCGACACCAGCCGCGGCACGATCGTCGCCCAGCACGTGATCTTCGCCGCGGGCCCCATCACCGAACCGAGCACTCCTGCCGTACCCGGAATCGACGGCTTCGACGGCGACCTCTTCCACTCGGCCCGCTGGAACCACGACGTCGACCTCACCGGAAAGAGGGTCGCGGTCGTGGGCACCGGCGCGTCCGCGGTGCAGTTCATCCCCGAGATCCAGCCGGACGTCGAGGAGTTGTACGTCTTTCAGCGCACCCCGGCCTGGGTGGTGCCGCGCCTGGATTTTCCGTTCCCCCGGATCGCCCAGTCGGTGTTCGCGCGGGTGCCCGCGGTGCAGCGCGCGTTCCGGCGACTCCTCGACGTCGTCCTGCGGACGCTCAGTTTGGCAATGCGCCGCGAACGCACCGCCCGGCTCCTCAATCCCCTTGGTACCCGCTGGCTGGCCAGGCAGGTGCCGGACCCGGTACTTCGCGCGGCCCTGACACCGAACTTCACGCTCGGATGCAAACGCCTCCTGCTGTCCAACACGTATCTCCCGGCGCTGGCGAAGAGCAACGTCGAGTTGATTCCGCACGCCCTCGCCGAGGTCGACGGACGCGTGGTCGTCGGTGCCGACGGCATCCGCCGCGAGGTCGACGTCATCATCTTCGGCACCGGCTTCGACGTGAGTCATCCGCCGATCGCGAGCCGGATCCGCGGACGCGACGGAACACTGCTGTCGGAGAAGTGGTCGAAGAGCCCCGAGGCCTACCTGGCCACGACGACGCCCGGCGCACCGAACGCGTACATCATGCTCGGCCCGAACATCCTGGTGTACAACTCGTTTCTCGGACTGGCCGAGACCCAGCTCGACTACGTGATCGACGGACTCACCAAGGCGGAGCGGCAGGGCATCGAAGTGCTCGAGGTACGCGATCAGCCGTTCCGCCGGTTCAACGACGCGGTGCAGAAGGGTCTGGAGCCGACCGTCTTCAACAACGGCGGATGCAGTAGCTACTACCTCGACGCCGACGGCAGGAACTTCGCCGCGTGGCCCTGGTCCACCGGCTCCCTGCGCCGTCGCCTCGCCCGGTTCGACCTCGAGCACTACGCCATCCGGCCGTACCGGACAGCGCAGTCCCCCGTCCTCCACCCCTCAGGAAAGTCACGATGATCGAGATCCATCACACTGCCCTCGCCGGCGCACCGGTCGCGGCTGCGTTCGACTACGTGGACGATTACCGCCACGTCCCGTCCTGGATGTTCGGGATCACGAAGTTCGATCCGATCGGCGACCAGGATCGGGGCCTCGGCGCGGTCTACGACGCCGCGATGAAGGTCGGCCCCAAGACCCTCGACTCCGTGGTGAAGGTCACCGGATGGGAACGCAATTCGGTGATCGAGCTGGAATCGATCGACGGCCTGTACACCCATTCACGGTGGCAGTTCGAGGCGGCCGGCGAAACCGAGACCCGCATGACGGTCGACTTCCGCTACGACCTGCCCGGCGGCCTCGCAGGTAAGGCGCTCGGCAAGATCATCGAGCCCTTCGTCGCGCAGGCGATCCGCCACACCGACGCCACCCTGCGGCGCCAGGTCGAGCAGAGCGCGAAGCACTCGTCCTGATCTTCGCGGCCCGCGCCCGTCGGGGCGGATGCGGGCCGCGAAGCTCTTCGTCGAGTTTACATAGTTAGTTAGCCTATGTAATATGTTTGGCATGGACGACGACACTCGGCTGCAGAGCCTGCTCGTCGACTTGGTCACGAATTCTCACCGATTCACCAGGCTCGCGAGCTCCTTCGGATCCGAGGACCGCCCCCGGACGTGGACACGTGCCCTCGCCCTGCTCGACGACCACGGCGAGCTACGCATCAGCGAGTTCGCCCGCATCGACCGCTGCTCCCCACCGTCCGCGACCGCCCTGCTCCAGAAGCTGGCCGATCGCGGATACGTTGCCCGCCGACCCGATCCGGAAGACGCCCGGGCCGTCCGGGTGTCCATCACGGACCTGGGCCGCGAATGGCTGACCCTGTCCCGCAACGAGATCGCGGGTGCACTCGCCCCGCACTTCGCGGACCTCGAACCCGAGCAACTCGAACGACTGACGCAGGGCCTGTCGGAACTGCGTTCGATCGTCAAGTCGTCGGACCGCTCCTGACAACCCATCCACACCCCGACGTACATCGAAGGAGGTGGCCGTGAGCACCACGACCGCAACCGTCACGAACAGCACATCCAGCGAGGCGCCACCGAGCCTCCTCCACCAGCCGAAGTCGGTGTGGGCCGTCGCCTTCGCCAGCGTCATCGCGTTCATGGGCATCGGGCTCGTCGACCCCATCCTCAAGCCGATCGGCGAACAACTGGACGCGACGCCGTCCCAGGTGTCGCTGCTGTTCACCAGTTACATGCTGGTCACCGGTGTCGCGATGCTCATCACCGGCGTGGTGTCGAGCCGGATCGGCGCCAAGAAGACCCTCCTCACCGGTCTCGCCGTCATCATCGTGTTCGCGGCGCTGGCAGGCAGCTCCGGCACCATCGGGCAGATCGTCGGCTTCCGCGCCGGCTGGGGACTGGGCAACGCCCTGTTCATCGCCACCGCCCTCGCCGCCATCGTCGGCGCGGCCAGCGGCGGCGTCGCGCGGGCCATCATCCTCTACGAGGCCGCGCTGGGCATCGGCATCGCCGTCGGCCCGCTGGTCGGTGGCGTCCTCGGCAACATCAGCTGGCGCGCACCGTTCTTCGGCGTCGCAGCCCTGATGGCCGTCGCGTTCATCCTCATCGTCGTGATGCTGCCGTCCGCACCCAAGCCGGAGCACCGCACGTCGATCGCCGCACCGTTCCTCGCCCTGCGCCACCGCGGCCTGCTCACCGTCGCGATCACCGCGCTGCTCTACAACTACGGCTTCTTCACACTGCTCGCGTACACGCCGTTCCCGCTCGACATGGGCACGTACTCGATCGGATTCATCTTCTTCGGGTGGGGTCTCGCGCTGGCCGTCGCGTCGGTGTTCCTCGCCCCGCGACTGCAGCGGCGCTTCGGCACCCTGCCGATGATGATGGTGGCCCTCGCGCTGTTCGCCCTCGACCTCGCCATGATGGATGGCCGCGTTCACCGACAACAAGACCGTACTCGTCGTCGGTGTCGTGCTCGCCGGACTCTTCCTCGGTGTCAACAACACGCTCATCACCGAGACCGTGATGATCTCCGCGCCCGTCGAGCGGTCGACGGCGTCCGCGGCGTACAGCTTCGTCCGCTTCGTCGGTGGCGCCGCAGCACCGTGGGTCGCGGGCAAGCTCGGTGAGAGCAACATCCACATGCCGTTCTGGGTCGGCGCCGTGTGCACCGCCGCCGCGATCATCGTGCTCGCGACCGGACGCCAGGTCCTCGCCCACGTCGACGAGCACGATCCCGAACCGCACAGCGTCGAGGAGGCACTGGCCGTCACGGCCGCCGACGCCGACTGAACACCCCCATGTGAGCACACTTCGCCACTCACATGTGCGGTCAGAGGTTCAGGTCAGGGAGGCCGAGGAGCGAACGGTACTCGAGACCCTCGGCCGCGATCACCTCGTCGGCACCGGTCGCGCGGTCGACGACGGTCGCGACACCGACGACGATCGCCCCGACATCGCGCAACGCCTTCACCGCGGTGAGCGGAGAGTTGCCCGTGGTGGTGGTGTCCTCGACGACGAGGACACGCTTGCCGACGACGTCCGGTCCCTCGATCTGCCGCTGCATGCCGTGCGCCTTCGCGGCCTTGCGCACCACGAACGAATCGATCGGCCTGCCCGGGGCGTGCATCACGGCCATCGCCACCGGGTCGGCGCCCATCGTCAGTCCGCCGACGGCGTCGAAATCCCAGTCCGCCACCAGTTCACGCAGCAACTTCCCGATCAGCGGGCCCGCCTCGTGATGCAGTGTGGCGCGGCGAAGGTCCACGTAGTAGTCGGCTTCCTTGCCCGAAGACAACGTCACCTTGCCGTGCACAACAGCCAGCTCACGCACCAACGCGGCCAGATCCTCGCGATCACTCATGCCCGAAACCCTACCCACCTCTACGTGCGGGCACGCCCCCGGCCGAACACGTTGGTCAGCCGCCGGACCAGACTCTTCGGGACGAGGCGACCGGCAGTGGTCAGCACCTTGTACTGGAGGCCGGGAATGCTCAGGACCTTGCCGTCCTCGAGATCGGCCAGCGACGCCGCGACCACCTGGTCGACGCTCAACCACATCGGCTTCGGAATCGAACTCATCTCGATGCCCGCGCGCTCGTGGAACTCGGTGCGGATGAAGCCCGGGCACAGCGCCTGGATCCGCACACCCGTACCGCCCAGCCCGTTCGCCAGTCCCTCGGAGAACGAGATCACATACGCCTTGCTCGCCGAATAGGTCGATCCCCGCCCGGACAGCAGGCCGGCGACGCTCGCCACGTTGATGACGGTGCCGTTCGCCGACGCGATCATGGTGGGCAACGCCGCACGGGTCAGCTGCATGACGGCGGTGACGTTCACGTCCAGCTGGGACTGCAACAGCTCCGGCGTCGCCGTCCAGAATTCGCCCGAAGTGCCGAATCCGGCGTTGTTGACCAGCACCTCGACACCCTTCCCGAGGCGCTGCGCCACTTCCTCGCGCCCGGATGCCGTGGCCAGATCGGCCTGCAGGATCTCGGACTCGGTGTCGAACAACGCCTTCATCTCGTCGGCGAGGGCGTGCAGGCGGGTCTCGTCACGCGCGACGAGCACGAGGTCGTAACCGAGAGACGCGAACTTCCTCGCGAAACCGGCACCGAGCCCCGACGTCGGGCCGGTGACGAGGGCAACGGGTCGGGCGGAACTGGAGGGCGTCGACATACCGGTGACGGTAGCAAGGCGCTGCGCGCCTGTGCGCGGTTAGCGAGTCCCAGGACTCGTCACGCACTCACGGGCGCGGAGCGTCCGGGGCCTGCGGGTGGGAAGCGCCGGGGGCCTGCGGGCGGGAAGCGCCGGGAGTCTGCGGGCGGGGAGCGCCGGGAGTCTGCGGGCGGGGAGCGCCGGGAGTCTGTTGGCGGGTAGCGCCGGGGGCCGGCTGGCGGGGAGACGCCGGACGCGCGGGACGCGCCTCGGCGGGAGCGCCTTCCCGTAGTCGCGGCCGGCTCGGGTCGTGGTGGCCGCGGTCGAGTCCGCGCGGTTCGGTGACCGGAGGCAGGACGTGCAGGATGCCGGACAGCCGGGCGACGGCCTCGATGGCCGAATCCCATTCACGGCCGCTGCTGCCGATGGGCAGCGAACCGAGGGTCCACTCGCCCTCGCTCCACAGCATGTTCACATGCGGCGGCACCGACTCGGTGAACGCCACCATGCGCTGATCGCAGACCCTGCGGGCGATTTCGAGGTCGGTGGCGAACACAACTCGCGGTCCGATGGCACCGAGGAGTTCGAGATCCGAATCCTTGGGCGGCGGGGTCGACTTGAGGCGCAGGTCGATGTCGACGTCCGAGCCAACCCGGCGGCGCACTGCGACGATGGTCGCGGTCTCCTCGAGGTCGAACAGGATGAACGACTCGCCCCGGCGTTCGCCCTTCACCACATCGATGGCGCTGAGGTACTCCTGCTTGGCCAGCGCCGCCCGATGGAACTGGCCGGGTAGCTTCTCTTCGACGTTGTCGTACGTGTAGCCCTGGGCCTTGGCCCAGATCTGCCGCACACGACCCGTCTGATCACGACGCGAGCGATCGAAATAGAGCAGCGCGCACGCGCCTGCGAGTGCGATCAACGCCAGTACGAACCACATTCCCGTCATCGGTGATCAGCCTAGCGAGTCGACGCCGTTACGAGGCGAAGCGGTACCCGGACACCCCGTGTCGGTTTTGCCCGGACCCATCGTCTCAGTTACCGCCGAGCTTCGGCAGCTCGGTGCTGATGATCGTCTCGGCCGTCATCGTGCCGTTCTCGACCTTCGTTCCCTGCACCATCACGGTGAACCCGGGCTTCAGATCGGCGACCGTGGTGCCGTCGAGTGCGATCACAGTGGTCTGCGCGTTGGTCTGGACCGTCAACTGGGAACCGCCGAGGGCATCGAGGGTCAGCGTGGAGCCGTCGTTGGCGCTGATCGTCCCGAACGCGGCGCCGGCAGCGCCGATGGCCTCGCCGATTCCGCCGGGGAGTTGATCGAGCGGCGACTCCGACGTGGTGGACGGCGGCGGGGTCGTCGTCTTCGGCGGCGCGGTGGTGGCGGGCGGACGGGACGTGGTCGGACCCGCCGCCGTGGTGCTCGAGGAGTTGTTCGGCGCGGACGTGAAGAGGGCGACACCGAAGCCGATGACGGCGATCAGCAGCAGCGCGGCCGCCGCGGCGGCGATCCACGTGCCGATCCGGCGGGGTTTCTTCTCCTCGGGACTCTCGACGACCGGCGCCTGGTACTGCGAGCCCGGGTACTGGGCGTTCGGGTACTGCCCCGTCGAATACCCGCCCTGGTACTGCTGGGCGTCGTACGGCGGATACGCCTGCGTGGCGTTCGGCGGCGGAGCCTGCGGGTCGTACCGCGGATCGTAGGTCGGGTAGGCCTGCGTCGGATTGGGCTGGTTCCGCCCGTACGCCGCGGTCGGATCGGACGTGTAGAACTGCTCGGTCGGCGTGCCTGCGGGGCCCATGTGCTCGGTGCGCTGCTCGGGCGATCCGAGATGCTCGGTCGGCTGGTCCCGCCGCGACCACGCCTGGGTGGGGTCCTCGTCACCAGCCCTCGACGCGGAATCGTCGGTGGTCCACGACTCCGTTCCGTCGTACGCGCGTTCCTGCGGGGTGCGCGGGTCGTCGGGGTTCGTCATGATCGGCCCCTCCCTCGGGTTCGTCCGGCCGGTGTCCTGCGGCTACGGACGGTCCAGGGTAACGACGAAACTTAAGACGTCGCTGTGAAAACACAGGTGAGTGGCACGGCGTGCGGGAGCACACCGTGCCACTCACATACGGATCAGCCGAGGACGAGCGCGTCCCCGGTCTCGGACACCTTCACGGGGACGGTGTCACCGTCCTTGACGTCACCGGCGAGCAGCAGCTTCGCGAGCTGGTCGCCGATGGCCTGCTGGATCAGCCGGCGCAGCGGCCTGGCCCCGTACATGGGGTCGTAGCCGCGGACGGCCAGCCAGAAGCGGGCCGAGTCGGACACGTCCAGCGTCAGTCGCCGCGCCGCGAGCCGGCGGGACAGCTGGTCGAGCTGGATGTTGACGATGGACTCGAGCTGCTCTTCCGTGAGCGGGTCGAAGATCACGACGTCGTCGAGCCGGTTGATGAACTCCGGCTTGAACGCGTGCCGGACCGCATCCATCACCTGCTCCCGTGATCCACCCGCACCGAGGTTGGACGTGAGGATCAGGATGGTGTTGCGGAAGTCGACCGTGCGTCCCTGACCGTCCGTCAGCCGGCCTTCGTCGAGGACGGCGAGCAGGATGTCGAACACGTCGGGGTGCGCCTTCTCCACCTCGTCGAACAGCACGACCGTGTACGGACGCCGCCGCACGGCCTCGGTGAGCTGGCCACCCGCCTCGTACCCGACGTATCCGGGCGGGGCTCCGACGAGCCGGGCCACCGAATGCTTCTCGCTGTACTCGGACATGTCGATGCGGACCATGGCGCGCTCGTCGTCGAACAGGAAGTCCGCGAGGGACTTCGCGAGCTCCGTCTTACCGACGCCGGTCGGTCCGAGGAACAGGAACGACCCGGTGGGCCGGTTGGGGTCGGCGACTCCGGCGCGGGCGCGGCGAACCGCATCCGAGACGGCGACGACGGCCTCTTCCTGGCCGACGACCCGCTTGCCGAGTTCGGACTCCATCCGCAGCAGCTTGGCGGTCTCGCCCTCCATCATGCGGCCGGCGGGGATGCCGGTCCATGCCGCGACCACGTCTGCGACGTCGTCGGGACCCACTTCCTCCTTGAGCATGACGTCACCGTCGGCGGCGGCACCCGACTCGCGGGCCGCCTGCTCGAGTTCCTTCTCGAGCTGCGGGATGCGGCCGTACCGCAGCTCCGCGGCCCGGCCGAGGTCGCCGTCGCGTTCGGCGCGTTCCTCCTCGCCGCGCAGCGTCTCCAGCTGCTCCTTGACCCCGCGCACGGAGTCGATGGCCTGCTTCTCGTTCTGCCAGCGGGTGGTCAGCTGATTGAGCTTCTCCCGTTCGTCGGCCAGTTCCTGACGCAGCTTCTCGAGCCGGTCCTTCGACGCCGCGTCGGATTCCTTCTGCAGCGCCATCTCCTCGATCTCGAGGCGGCGGACGATGCGTTCGACGGAGTCGATCTCCTCGGGTCGCGAGTCGATCTCCATCCGCAGCCGCGAAGCGGCCTCGTCCACGAGGTCGATCGCCTTGTCCGGGAGGAACCGGGACGTGATGTACCGGTCGCTGAGCGTGGCGGCGGCGACCAGCGCGGAATCGGTGATGCGCACGCCGTGGTGCACCTCGTACCGCTCCTTGAGCCCGCGCAGGATGCCGACGGTGTCCTCGACGGACGGTTCACCCACCAGCACCTGCTGGAAGCGGCGTTCGAGGGCCGCGTCCTTCTCGATGTACTTGCGGTACTCGTCGAGCGTGGTCGCGCCGACGAGCCGCAGCTCACCGCGGGCGAGCATCGGCTTGATCATGTTGCCCGCGTCCATCGCGGACTCACCGGTGGCACCCGCACCGACGATGGTGTGGAGCTCGTCGATGAACGTGATGACCTGACCGGCCGAGTTCTTGATGTCGTCGAGGACGGCCTTGAGCCGCTCCTCGAACTCGCCGCGGTATTTGGCGCCCGCGACCATCGATCCGAGGTCGAGGGAGATCACCGACTTGCCGCGCAGCGATTCGGGAACGTCGCCGGCGACGATGCGCTGGGCGAGCCCCTCGACGATGGCGGTCTTGCCGACGCCGGGCTCACCGATCAGCACCGGGTTGTTCTTGGTCCGGCGGCTGAGCACCTGCACGACGCGGCGGATCTCGTTGTCGCGGCCGATCACCGGGTCGAGCTTGCCGTTCCGGGCCGCCGCGGTGAGGTCGGTGGAGTACTTCTCGAGCGCCTGGTACGTCCCCTCCGGATCCGGACTGGTGACGCGCGCACTGCCGCGGACGGTGGTGAACGCGTCACGCAGCGCCTCGGGGGTGGCGCCGTGCCGCTTCAGCAGTCCGGCCACGTCCGACTCACCCGAGGCGAGTCCGACCATCAGGTGTTCCGTCGACACGTACTCGTCGTCGAGTTCGGTGGCGAGGTGCTGTGCTGCGGTGAGTGCGGCGAGGGCCTCGCGGCCGAGCTGCGGTGTGGTCGTGGCGCCCGTCGTCTTCGGCAGCCGGTCGACGAGATCCTGCCCTTCACGATGGACCACGGTGGGATCGACGCCGACCGCCTTGAGCAGCGGGGCGGCGATGCCGTCGGTCTGGTCGAGCAGGGCCACGAGCAGATGCGCGGGCCTGATGTCGGGATTACCGGCCGACGACGCCGACTGGAGCGCAGCGGTCATCGCGGCCTGGGTCTTGGTGGTCGGATTGAACGAGTCCACTGTTCACCTCTTCTGGCGTTGTAGAGCGGTCCGCCGCCCGCGGCCGAGTGGCACGTGGCGACGCTGTCATCTTCTTAACGCGCGAAGGGTTGAGTCTGTTCCGCTCAACTTTGAAAATTTTCCGCTTCACCCATTCTCTCGCCCCGCGACGCTTCGCGGGGCGAGATGTCAGGCCCCGATCGCGGCCGCCATCGTCGGCCAGGACGCGGACAGGTCGTCGCGCCAGTACCCCCACGAGTGTGTTCCGACCGGCCGGAGGTCGACCGTGGCCGGAATGTCCAGGGCGCGGAGTTTCTCCGCCAGCCGCATCGTGCAGTCGTTGGTGACGGCCTCGATGACACCACCCACCACGACCTGCGTCGCGAGGTTGCGACGGTCGCCGCCGACGGTCCGGGCGTCGAGGGTGTCGTACGGTCCCGGCAACCCGCTGCCATTGGAGATGTAGAGGGTGGTCCCCCGGAGCTTCTCCGCGTTGACGTACGGATCGTTCGCGGCCCACAGCGGATCGTTGGCCGCACCCCACATGTTCTCGGGGTTGCCGCCGAAGTCCGACACCGTGATCTCGACGAACCGCCGCGCCACCGGGTCGCTCGTCATCGCGCACCCGCTGTACGCCCCGACGCTCTGATACAGCCCCGGCTCGGAGATCGCGAGGTTGAGGACGCTGGTCGCGGACATGGACAGCCCGGCGATGGCGTTCTTCCCGGTCGTCTCGAGCGCGGAATCGACGATCGGTGGCAGTTCCTTCGTCAGGAACGTCTGCCACTTGTTCCGCCCGAGCTCGGGGTCGTCCTGCTTCCAGTCCGCGTAGTAACTGGACTGGCCGCCGAACGGGATGACCACGTTGACGTCCTTGTCGGAGAAGAACTTCTCGACGTCCGCCTTCTGCTCCCAGCCGAACTGCTCGGAGTTCCCCTCGACGCCGCCGAGCATGTAGACGGTGGGACGCTTCTCCGACGCGGCCCGGATGACCCGGACGGTGATGTCCTTGTCCATGGCGGTCGAGTGGACGGTGAAGTTCATCTGCGATTCGCCCACCGTGGTGACCTCGACCAACCGCGAACCGTCGGGCGCCTCGTCGGCCGAGATCGACTCGATCGTCGTCCGGGGTTCCGCGGAGACGACGCCTCCGCCGCTGATCACCGTCAGCGTCACGGCCGCCACGACAGCGGCAGTCCGGCGGACCCGGACCGAACTGGGCATCCCCGGACGAAACCGACCCCGATCCCGCGCACCGCCAACTCTCATGTGCCCCCCTCGGTAACACTGCCTGTTAACTGGATGCATCGTGCCTTGCCGGTGGTCACAGCTCAATAGCGACCCACCGAAATACCGGGGGCACACGCCGAACCGGCCGTTGCCGTAACCCGGGGTCCGCCCGCGGGACGGCTAGAATGCGGGTGTTCGAATCAGCAGGCACGGAGGCAGGGGACGGCTTGACACGAGATTGCCTCGATCCGCTCGTGATTTCGCGTCTGCGCGCCAGCTTTTCGTCGATCGTGTCCACCGAACACGGACGCAACCGGCTCACCACCACGTTCTACGCCACCCTGTTCGCCGAACACCCCGAATTCCGCTCCCTCTTCCCGGCTGCGCTGGATCAGCAGGGTCACCGCCTGTTCCAAGCACTGCAGTTCGTCATCGACAACCTCGACGACGAGGGCCGGGTCCTCGGTTTCCTCAGCCAGCTCGGCCGGGACCACCGCAAGTACGGCGTCGAGGGCAGGCACTACTTCGCGTCGGGCAATGCGCTGCTGGTCGCCGTGCAGAGTTCCTTCACCCAGGCCATCTGGACGCCCTCGCTGACCGCGGCCTGGACGGAACTGCTCGACCTCCTCCTGCACACGATGGCCGACGCCGCGGACACCGACGACCTGCCCGCCGCGTGGGGCGCCACCGTGGTCGATCACGAACGCCGCCTCGACGACCTCGCGATCGTCCGTCTCGAGACCGACTCCCCCATCCCCTACGGTGCGGGCCAGTACCTCAGCGTCCAGATCCCGCAGCGGCCCCGGATGTGGCGGTACCTGTCGGCTGCCATCCCCGCCAACCCGTACGGCCAGCTCGAGTTCCACGTGCGCCGCGTGTCGGGTGGGTGGGTGAGCCCCGCCATCGTGAACGAGACGCAGGTGGGCGACCGCTGGCTGCTCAGCTCCCCGCTCGGTGGTCTCGAGGTCGACCGCGACAGCGGGCAGGACGTCCTGATGATCGGTTCGGGGACCGGCATCGCGCCGCTGCGCGCCCAGGTGATGGAAATGGCGATGCGGTCGAACAATCCGCGGGTCCACATGTTCGTGGGCGGCAAGTATCCGTGCGATCTGTACGACATCGAGACCTTGTGGCACCTGTCGCTGAGCAATCCGTGGCTGACCGTGGTTCCCGTGTCCGAGGAGGACGAGGACCCGTGGTGGCACACGATTCCCGCCCCGGAGGCGCCGCCGGGATTGCATCAACGACTCCAGGGGCAGCTCGGCCGTGTCGTCGCCCGGTTCGGGTCGTGGGCGGACCGGCAGATCCAGATCTCCGGTTCTCCGGCGATGATCAAGACCACCGTGTACGCGTTGCAGGGCGGCGGTACACCACCCGAACTGATCCGGCACGACCCCCTGATCTAGTCGCGCAGCCCGTCCCCGCCCATCCGCTATCCGGTTCGACCGTCGGGAGAGCATCACGCCATGCAAGCCACGCAGACCACCTGGACCAGCACTGTCGTCGAACATCACCGCCTGCGGCACGACCTCGCCGTGGTCCGCCTCGTCGGTGACTACGTCCCGTTCGTGCCGGGGCAATACGTGGACGTGAGCGTGCCTCAGAACCCGCGACTGCTGCGCAGACTCTCCCCCGCCCTGCCGCCGTCACTGGACGGCAAGCTCGAATTCCATGTCCGGACGGTGCCCGGCGGCTGGGTCAGCGGCGGCATCGTCACGGGGACCTCGCCCGGCGACCAGTGGCAGATCCTCGAACCGCGCGGCACGATGTCCGTCGACGAGGACGGGCCGGACGTCATCATGATCGCCGGGGGCACCGGCCTGGCCCCGTTTCGGTCGATCCTGCTGGACCTGTCGCGCAAGCCGAATCCGCCGCGGGTGTTCCTGTTCACCGGCGATCGGACGCCGCGCGATCTCTATGCGTCCGACATGCTCTACCTGCTGCTGCAGGATCTGCCGTGGCTCACCGTCATCCCGGTGGTGGAGAACGTCGTGAATCCGGAGTGGACCGACGAATGGTACGAACGCACCAGGGTGGACGTGGGGTTCACCGAGGACGACCTCATCGAGGGCTCACTGCCCGACGTCGTGACGTCCTACGGCGCGTTCACCGAGCACCAGGTGCTGGTGTGCGGTTCGGCGGCGATGGTCCGCGCCACCCTCGACCGCCTCCGGGCCACCGGGACCCCCACGGAGAACATTCAGTTCGACCCGTACTGAGCCGTTCGGATCAGTAGGACGGGTCGTGCCGGATGTTCTCCGGCGGAGTGCCCGCCGCGTGCAGCCGGAACTTGGTGGTGTTGATCATCGCCTCGGAGCCGACGAGCTGGATGTCGCGCTCGGCCCACGTCCCGAAGTCGGCGACGACCTGCCCGACCTTGCCGGTCAGTCGGCGGTGCATGCCGGGCAGCGCGGCGCTGCTCGGGCCGGTGTACCACCACGGGTCCTCGTCCTCCTCGGTGACCGGAACGACGGTCAGCCACGGATTCTGCTCCGCGAGCGCCCACAGGGTGCCCAGGTCGTACAGGTCGCACGGGTACCGGCCGGCGAAGAAGACGTGGACGCGGCGGTCCTGGCCGCGCTGCGACATCTGCAGGATCTGCGCGCGCAACGGCGCGATTCCTGTCCCCGATCCGATCATGAGGATGTCGCGACCGTTGTCGTACCGGACTCCGAGGTCGCCGAGCGGGGACCCGATCACCCACCGCTCGCCCACGAGGGTCTGGCTGACGATGGCGGGGCTGACCCAGCCGCCCGACACCCGGCGGACGTGGAACTCGATGATGCCCTGGTCGTTGGCGGGGTTCGCCGGCGACAGGTACCGCCACATCCGGGGACGCGACGGCACCTGCACGCTCACGTACTGGCCGGCGGTGTAAGTCATCGGCTCGTCGAGTTGCAGGCGGACGATCGACACGTCCTTGCGGACCTGGAGGTGCTCGATCACGGTCGCGCCCCACGCCGGCGGGCCGCTCTCTGCATTGGCCGCGTCCATCATGGTGGCGGCGACGACCGCGAGGACGTCGCGCCACGCCTGCTCGAGTTCGTCGGTCCACGGCTCGGTCGAGGGGAACTGCTCCACCGCGGCGATCAGGGAGTTACCGACGGCGACGTAGTGCGCGTCCTCGATTCCGTACTTACGGTGGTCGCGGCCGAGCTGGGCGAGGTAGGCGAGGATCTGCCCGGATTCCTCCTCGAGTCGTTCGATCACGTACTGGACGGCCGAGATCAACCGGTCGCGTTGCTCGTCCATGGCCGCGGGGAAGAAATCCCGGGCGTCGGGATACCGCGCGAACAACAGGGCATAGAAGGACCGCGACAGAGTCTGGGGCCCGTCCGGCACCGCCGCGATAGCCTTGAAACTCGACCGGACCAGCGATATTGCCTGTAAATCCACCGCGCATCCTCGTCACCGACTGAACGCGGCCCCGCCGCGAAGTACTTGGGCAGACTATAGGCGCGGGCGCCACGCCGCAGACCAGGTCCCTTGTTTTCCGCCCTGGTCGTGCTATCCGACCGCTCGGTCTGCACTTTCCCAGTACCGGGAGCGCAGCGCCTTCTTGTCCAGTTTGCCGAGTGGAGTGAGCGGCAGCGTGTCGACGAAGTCGATCGATTTGGGCGCGTGCACCGATCCCTTCGCGGCCCGTACCCGTTCGACGAGTTCGGCGGCGTCGACCGCCTGCCCGGCCCGCAACACCACGCACGCCTTGACTGCCTCGCCCCACTTCTCGTCCGGAACACCCACCACGGCGACCGAGCCGACGGCCGGATGTGCCGAGATGACGTCCTCGATCTCTCGGGGGAACACGTTGAATCCGCCGGTGACGATCATGTCCTTCTTGCGGTCGACGATCGTCATGAATCCGTCTTTGTCCCTGCGCGCGACGTCGCCCGTGTGCAGCCAACCACCGCGGAACGCCTCGGCGGTCTCGTCGGGCTTCTTCCAGTACCCCTTCATGACCAGCGGGCCGCGGACGCAGATCTCGCCGAGCTCACCCTGCGGTACCTCGTTCAGGTCGTCGTCGAGCAGGGCGACGTTCAGCCAGGGCACGGGACGCCCGCACGTCGCGAGCCGGCTGGGATCGTCTGCCAGGTGCTCTTCCTTCCGCAGCACCGCGATGGTCATTCCGCATTCGGTCTGGCCGTAGAACTGGAAGAAGATCTGGCCGAACTTCTCGATGCCCTCCTTCAACCGGGCCGGCGACATCGCCGAGGCGCCGTAGAAGAGTGTCTGCAGGCTGGACACGTCCCGGTTGGGCAGGTCGGGGTGATCCATCAGCAGGTAGATCATGGTGGGGACGAGCATCGTGGCCGAGATCTTGTGCTTCTCGATCGCCTCGAGAACGGCACCGGGCTCGAACGCGGGCAGCACGATCAGCGCGCCACCACGCAGCAGGGTCGGGATGAAGAACGCGGCGCCGGCGTGCGACAGCGGCGTGCAGATGAGGAAACGTGGTTCGTCGGGCCACTGCCATTCGGCCATCTGGATCTGGTTGAGCGTCGCGCCGGACTGGTAGGAGCCGACGACGCCCTTCGGCTTGCCGGTCGTGCCGCCGGTGTACACCATGCTGCTGTTGTCGTCGGCGGCCACGTCCGCCGCCCGCAGGCGCTGCGGGGTGAACGTCTCGGCGAGGGCGAGAATGTCGGTACCCACTTCGGACGGCCCCAACGACAACACGTTCTCGATCGACGGCGACTGCGCCACCAGTTCGGCGGCGCGCCCCTCGAAGGCGGTGGGATCGAAGATCAGCGTCTGGATCTCGGCGTCGCCGACGATGTACAGATGGTCGTCGAGCGAGCCCATCGGGTTGAGCGCGCTGGCGCGGCATCCGGAGATCATGGTGGCGCCCATGCTGATGAGCACTTCGGGCCTGTTCTTGGACAGCATGGCGGTGCTCGTGCCTTTGCCGATTCCGAGCGAAGCCAGTGCCTGTGCAAAGCAACTGATCTGATCGCGCATCTCACCGCCGGTGAGGACGACGTCGCCGAGGTAGAGCGCCGGCTTGTCGGAGTTGCGTTCCAGTGCAGTGATGAGGAGGTCTGCAGCGAAGGCGGGTCGATGCAGATCTGCGAACTCGTCGGTCATCTGTAATCCTTCTACTCCCGCGACGCCGAGGCGCGTGGTCCGGCGGCCTGGATTTCCTGTGTCCTGGGTCACCGACACCCTAACCGGAAACCGGCAAAACTGAAACCTGTTCCACTCACCTCCGGGGTGCCGACGGCAACTCCTGGCCGTGACACGTCCGATAACGTGAGGTCCATGAGTCCGCAGGACCGAATCGCAGAACGGATCTCGACCGCGGCGCGGAGCGCGCACGTCTTCCTCGCGACGGCGGAATCCCTCACCGGCGGGCAGATCTCGTGCATTCTCGGCGCGGCGCCCGCGTCCTCCGACTGGTACCGGGGCAGCGTGGTCGCGTATTCCAGCGAAGTGAAACACCGGGTGCTGAAGGTCCCGGACGGTCCCGTCGTCAGTGAGGCCAGCGCCCGCGCGATGGCTGGTGCGGTCGCGGAACTGCTCGGCGCCGACGTCGCCGTCGCAGTGACCGGTGCGGGCGGCCCCGACCCCCAGGACGGGCAGCCGCCGGGGACCGTCTGGTTCGGACTGTTCACCCACGGCCGCATCGACACCGAGATGCACCGCTTCGACGGTGAACCTCAGGACGTCGTGACCGCCACCACCGACCGTGCCCTGGAACTGCTCGAGCAGGCGCTGACGTCCGTGCCGGGTCGAGTTCCTCCCCCACTCGCGTAAATCTCCGAGAGTCGGGTAATCATCCGAGCGGGCACCTCTACACCCGAGGAGGATTTCCGTGCCGAAGACCACCGACAGCGGCAAGCCGAAGAAGAGCGAGCTTCCCGAGACGCTGAAGAAGTCGTCCGAGAAGGCGCAGCGCACGTTCGCCAAGGTGTACGACTCCGCAATCGATCAGTACGGGGACGAGGAACGCGCGCATCGCGTCGCGTACGACGCCCTCAAACACAGCTACGAGAAGGTCGGGGACCACTGGGAGGCCAAGGACGAGAAGGGCCCCTCGGACGAGCGCGCGAAGAGCGGCGGCCCGAACGCGTCAGGTGAGACGGCCGAGGGCGTCGACGCCAACGCGAGCAAGGACCACCTCATGCACATCGCGCAGCGGCTCGACATACACGGCCGGTCGACCATGACCAAGGACGAACTCGTCGACGCGATCGAGAAGGCGAACCGGAGAGCCCGATGAGAGCCGTGACGTGGCAGGGCAAACGGAAGGTCAGCGTCGACACCGTCCCCGACCCGGTGATCGAACAGAAGACCGACGCGATCGTCGAGATCACCACCACCAACATCTGCGGCTCCGACCTGCACCTGTACGAGGTGCTCGGCGCGTTCATGAACGAGGGCGACATCCTCGGTCACGAACCGATGGGCATCGTCCGCGAGGTGGGGTCGGAGGTGACCGACGTGAAGGTCGGCGACCGGGTGGTCATCCCGTTCCAGATATCCTGCGGCAGTTGCCACATGTGCGATCGGAAACTGTTCACCCAGTGCGAGATCACCCAGATCCGGGACGAGGGTATGGGTGCGGCGCTGTTCGGGTATTCGAAACTGTACGGGAGCGTTCCCGGCGGCCAGGCCGAGTATCTGCGGGTGCCGCACGTGAAGAACACCCACATCAAGGTTCCGGAGGGTCCACCGGATTCACGTTTCGTGTATCTGTCCGACGTGCTGCCGACGGCATGGCAGGCCGTCGAGTACGCGGAGATACCCGACGGCGGTTCCGTCGTCGTTCTCGGGCTCGGACCCATCGGCGACATGGCGGCACGCATCGCCGCGCACAAGGGTTTTCGGGTCATCGGCGTCGATCTCGTGCCCGAGCGTCTCGCCCGTGCGCGGGCGCGACGGATCGAGACGGTCGACCTCAACGACACCGAGGGCGAACTCGGCGACGTGATCCGGGAGATGACCGACGGCCGCGGCCCCGATTCCGTCATCGATGCAGTCGGCATGGAAGCGCACGGCTCCCCCGGCGCGAAACTACTGCACCAGGTCACGTCGTACCTGCCCGATGCCATCGCGGCCCCACTGATCTCGACGGCAGGAATCGACCGGCTGCACGCGCTGTACTCGGCCATCGACATCGTGCGGCGCGGCGGCACCCTCTCGCTCATCGGGGTGTACGGAGGAATGGCGGACCCGATACCGATGCTCACCCTGTTCGACAAGCAGATTCAGCTGCGGATGGGGCAGGCCAACGTCAAGCGGTGGGTCCCGGACATCCTGCCGTTGCTCACCGACGCCGACCCCCTGGGCGTCGACACGTTCGCCACTCACGAACTGCCACTGGACCACGCGCCGCACGCGTACGAGATCTTCCAGAAGAAGGAAGACGGCGCTGTGAAGATTCTCCTGAAGCCGTAATGCCTTCCCTCTGGCTCGATCACGTCGCCGGTCACCGCGGCGCGGTGACGGGGCGATCGTGGGATGAACGCGGACGGTACGACACCGTGGTGGTGGGCGCGGGGGTGACCGGCCTGATCACCGGGCTACTGCTCGCCCGTGCGGGACAGCACGTCGCCGTCGTCGAAGCGCGGACCATCGGGGCCGTCACGACAGGGAACACCACGGGCAAGGTCAGTGTGCTGCAAGGTACCCGGCTCGCCGAGATCGGCCGACGCCACGCGTCGCACATCCTGCGCTCGTATGTCGAGGGAAACCTGGAAGGCCAGCAGTGGCTGCTCCGGTACTGCCGCGACCGCGAGATTCCCGTCGGCACGGCACCGGATTTCACGTACGCGCAGACCGAGTCCGGTGTCGACGCGGTGCGCGCCCAGTACACGGCCGCCCGATCGGCGGGCCTGCCTGTGCGACTCGTACCCGAAATCGAGATCCCGGTGCCCCACGTCGACGCCGTCACGCTCGACGACCAGGCGTACCTGGACCCGATGCCCGTTCTCCATGCAGTGGCCCGCGACCTGATCACGCACGGCGCCGACGTGTTCGAGCACCGTCGCGTGACGTCGGTCCGGACGCTGGTGCGATTCCACGTCCTGTCGACGCCGGACGGCGACACCGAAGCCCGCCGCGTGGTTCTCGCGACGGGAACTCCGATCCTCGATCGCGGAGGATTCTTCGCCCGGCTGAAGGCGGAGCGATCGTACGCGGCGGCGTTCCGGATGCCGGGCGGTGCACCCGGGGGCATGTACCTGACCGCCGATCAGCCCACGCGGTCGCTGCGCCCGGCCGACGACGGTCGTGTTCTGGTCGTCGGCGGCAACGGTCACGACGTCGGCCGCAGCACGTCGCCGCAGGCCGCGGTCGACGATCTGCTGGCCTGGACCGGCCGTCACTTTCCCGGGGCGACGCCGACCCACCGCTGGTCGGCGCAGGACTACTCCTCGCTGAACGCGCTCCCCTACGTCGGCCCACTGGTTCCCGGCAGTGACGGCATTCTCGTCGCCACCGGCTACGGCAAGTGGGGACTCTCGAACGGCGTCGCCGCCGGCCTCGTGCTCGCCGGACGCATTCTGGGTGGCCACATGCGGTGGGCCGAGGCATTCCAGAGCTATTCGCCGACGCAGCTTTTCGACCTTCCGGCGGCAGTGAAGGCGAACGGCGAGGTGGCGGTGGAGATGGTCGCGGGCTGGGGCGACGCGCTCGTGGGGCGACAACGAGGGAAAGGCCGGGCTCGCATCGTGCGGGAGGGACTGCTCCCCGTCGGCGAGTACACCTCGGACGGTCACACCCAGCGCGTCTGCGCCGTCTGCCCGCACCTCGGTGGTGTGCTCCGCTGGAACGATGCGGAGGCTTCGTGGGACTGCCCGCTGCACGGGTCCCGATTCACTGCCGGCGGAACACTTCTCGAGGGCCCCGCAACCACCGATCTCCGACGACTCTGATTCCCACCCGATTGGCCTCGGGCCGACCGGGTACCCGTCGCTTGTGTTCACCAGAGGAAGGAATTGCCCATGACATCGGCAGAGACACTGCGCGGCCGGAAGGTCGCGATCCTGGCCACCGACGGCGTCGAAGAAGTCGAACTCGTCGAACCCCGGAAGGCCGTGGAGGACGCCGGCGCGGAAGTTCGGCTGATCTCGTTGTCCCCCGGCAAGATCCAGGCCATGAGCTCGGATGTGAACGCGGCAGGCACCTATGCCGTCGACGCGGTCGTCGGCGACGTGTCGGTCGCCGACTTCGACGCACTCATCCTGCCCGGCGGCACCACGAACCCCGACCACCTCCGGCTGGACGAGTCGGCCGTCGCCTTCGTCCGCGACTTCGTCGATTCGGGCAAACCAGTGGGCGTGATCTGCCACGGACCGTGGACGTTGGTCGAGGCCGACGTCGTCCGCGGCCGCACCCTCACGTCGTATCCCAGCGTGCGCACCGACATCCGCAACGCCGGCGGAACCGTGGTCGACGAGGAAGTAGTGGTCGACAACGGATTGGTGTCGAGCCGCAACCCCGACGACCTGCCCGCGTTCTGCGCGAAGATCGTCGAGGAATTCGCCGAGGGCCGCCACCCGCAGTGACCTCGTCGGGCCTGGATCAGCCGGAGTCCGGCACCGTCACCACCACGCGGGTGCCCGATCCGGGTGTGGACGTGACGTCGAAGGTGCCGCCGACGCTTTCGACCCGCACGATGTGCGACGCCAGCCCGATGTGCCCCTGCGCGACCCGTTCCGGGACGACGGCCGGATCGAAACCGGCGCCGTCGTCGGCGACCGTCAGCGTGGTCCGCCCGTCGGCGCGGGTGAGTGTGAATTCGATCGTCGTGGCACGGGCATGTCTGGTCACGTTGGTGAGCAGTTCCCGCGCCACCCGGTAGAGCAACTCCTGGCAGTCGGGGTGACCGACGTCGTCGAGGCTCACCGACATCTCGAACCCCCGCCGGGCGTAGAGATCCGCGAGCTCGCGCAGCGCCGCGGTGAGGCCAAGCTGCGCGAGGACCTGCGGATGCAGTGTGGTGACCGTGGACCGCAGTTGCGCCGCGGTCTCGCGGAGTGCGGACTCCGCGGCGACGAGCATGTCGTCCGGGTTTCGCTCCAGGGCTTCCTCCACGTCCAGGCGGGCGGCCAGGACATTCTGCAGGGGCCCGTCGTGGAGGTCCTCGGCCAGTTGCCGTCGCTCGCGTTCCTCGGCGTCCATCGACTCGGCGATCAGCTGCCTGCGTACATCCATCAGCGAGATCACCGTCGCAGAGCGCCGGACCAGCACGTACGACAACGCCGTCGTCGCGGCCGCGAGCCACAACAGGAAACCGAAGTAGAGGTACACCTCGTCGGGGAAACCGACTGCGTCGTCGCGCTTGGAGTAGATGATCCACACCACCTGGTACCCGACGGCAGTGCATACCCCGACGATCGCCGTCAGACGCGGCCGGTACTGGAACGCCACCGAGATCGGCAGCAGGAAGAACACCGGCAGCAGCACCGACGTCGCGCCGCCGGAGGCGATGCACAACGCCACGACCGCGGTGACATCCGCCGCGGTGGACACCCAGCCCGCCCACGGTCCGACATCGCGCACCAGGACGAAGATCAGCCAGCCGAGCGCGAGAGCCGCGTACCCGATCAGCAGCGCCGCGAAGACGTCGGGTTTCCAGTGCACCACGCGGATCACCGGCCCGAGCAGCGCCATCAGCCCGATCAGCGGTAACCGGAGTATGGCGGTCACCCGGACGGCCTCGGTGCTGTAGCGACGGACTACGCGACTCTGGGACGGAAGCGGCACGTCACTCCAGCAAGCCGCGTCGCATCGCCTCGGCCACCGCGGCCGCGCGGTCGCTCACCCCGAGCTTCTCGTAGAGACGCTGGACATGGGTCTTGACCGTCGACGGCGCCAGATACAGCTCACCGGCGATCGTGGGAATGCTCTGGCCGCGCGCAATGAGCGCCAGCACTTCCTTCTCCCGACCGCTCAGCGCAGGCCCGACCGGTTCACTGCGACGCCGCACCTCGCCGGCCAGTCCGACCGCGAGGGAGGCGGGGAGGACGTCACGGCCCTGAGCGCAGTCCAGGACGGCTTTCACGATCTCCGCCCGGGTCGACTCCTTCGGCAGGAACCCCGCCGCCCCCTCCTGCAACGCGTGGTAGACGATCGCGGACTCGTCGTGCGCCGACAGCAGCAACACCCGCGTGGCGAGTTCGGCTCGTCGCACGGCCGCCGCCACCTGGGAACCGTCCAGCTCCGGCATCCGATAGTCGAGCAGTGCGACGTCGGGGGCGAGTTCACGGATCAGGGCGAGCGCCGCCGCACCGTCGTCCGCCTCGCCGACCACCTCGATGTCGCCGCTCGCGAGGAGCGCACGGACGACACCGTCCCGAAAGATCGGGTGGTCGTCGCCCACCACGACCCGCACGGCGCTCACGGCGCGGCCCGATGCGAAGCGACTCCGGCGAAGTCCATTGCTCACTTTCTCACGAGAGCACGCCCGCGCGGAGCACTTCGCGGCGCCGGTGTCCCCCGATCGGTGGACACCGGATTCATCCCACCCTCGGTCCTGTCGGTGGACAGACGACGGCGCGTTTTCGCGACATAGTTGGTGCACACCGGAAACGGGGAGATCGGAAACCGAAACCCCCACGGCCCCAAACGTTCCCCCGAAGCGTCAGAACTCAGGAGAAGCCATCATGCGAACCACCGCCCGCCACCGCGTCGCCCTCTTCATCGCACTGCCCGCCACCGCAGTGGCCGTCACCGGATTCGCCATCGCCGCAGCCGGTGTTGCCACGGCGGGCACGATGCCGACATCGGGACCCACGATCGCGATGACGATCAGCAACGACACCGACCTGCCGATGGTCCTCGCGGGCTCGTCGAACCCCTACGGGCAGTGGATTCAGGCGCCGTCGGACTACCTCGCCCCGCACAGCAGCCAGATCGTGAAGGCATTCTCCACCGACCCGAACGGCGTCGAGGTGGATGCCACCTACTCACTTCCCGGTGGTGCCCAGGCCGTGTTCCGCGCCGACAACTACAGCAACACGACCGACGTGGACGGCACCCGCGTCGACGCCAACTACGGCCACGCCTACGGCATCAGCAGCTGGATCGACTCGGGCTACCCGAACATGAACGCCGGCTACCACCTGTACGGACACCCCTGACAGACGATCCCGACCATCCACCGAACACTCGACGAAAGCCGGAGAACATGATCATGCACGTCACCGAGACCCCCACCCCCACCGTCTCCCGCACGATGTGGACCACCGAGGAGATCAAGGCACGTCTCGAGGAGATGAACATTCCGCGATCACGCACCCGCCGCGGGCCCCGCTGGAGCAACCGCGACCGATAAGCCGGGGGTTGGGGCCCGATGTCGCACTGGTTCACTCCGACGGGACCAGTGCGACATCGGTTCGGTTCACCCGAGAGATCGCCGGGTCAGCGCTGGTGTCGCGGCTTCCACACGACGAGCGCATTGCTCCGTGGGATCGGCACGAGGTCGCGCCGGTAGCCGGCGTGAATCTTCGCGATCTCCTCGGCCAGCTCGCGAACCCGGTGCTGCAGAGCCTCCACCTGGTTGGTGAGTTCGATGATCCGCTTGATCCCGGCGAGGTTGACACCCTCGTCCTGCGAGAGGCGCTGCACCTCACGGAGCAGCGCCACATCCCGCGGCGAGTACCGTCGCCCGCCACCGGACGTGCGGTGCGGGGTGACGAGACCGAGCCGGTCGTAGTTGCGCAACGTCTGGGCATGCATGCCGGCGAGTTCCGCGGCCACCGAGATCACGAAGATCTGGGCGTCCGGATCAACGGCGGTCTCGCGTGGATCCTGGGTCGTATCGCTCATCAGGCACCTGCCCACCCGGCCCTGGGATCGAATCCGCTGGCCTTCTCTGCTTCCAGATAGGTCTTCAGTGCTTCGGTGGCGGGGTCGTCGAGCTTCTGCGGAACGGCGACCTTGACCGTGACCAGCAGGTCACCGGCGCCACCCGCACGCTTGGGAACGCCTCGGCCGCGTACCCGCAGAACCCGGCCGTCGGCTGTGCCTGCCGGAATCTTCACACCGACGCGCCCCTCCAACGTGGGGACGGAGACGGTGGTTCCGAGCACGAGCTCACCGTAGCTGACGGGGACGACGAGGGTGAGGTCGTCGCCGTTGCGGCCGAACACCTTGTCGGGACGCACCCGGACCGTGACGAACAGGTCGCCGGACGGCGCGCCGCGCAGGCCCGCCTCCCCCTGGCCTGCCAGCCGGATCTTCTGTCCGTCGCTGACACCCGCGGGAACGCGGACGGTGATGGTGCGGGTCCGGTTGGTGACGCCGTTGCCGTGGCACACCTCGCACGGCGAATCGATGATCGAGCCGGTACCGCGGCAGTCGTCGCACGGCTCGCTGAACCCGAACGCGCCCTGGTTGCGACTCACGATTCCGGTCCCGTTGCAGCGCGGGCAGACTCGCGGGCTGGTTCCCGGCTTGGCACCGCTGCCGTGGCAGGTGGTGCACGGCGACGGGCTGGTCAGCCGCAGCGGGACTGTGACGCCCAGCGTGGCTTCACGGAATTCGAGGGTCGTCTCCGTCTCGACGTCGCTGCCACGACGGGGACGGTTGGTCGTGCGGGTCGCGCCGCCACCACCGGCTCCGCGATTGAACAGGCCACCGAAGATGTCGCCGAGACCGCCGTCACCGGCGGCCGCGCCGCCGCCACCGAACAGGTCGTTGATGTCGAATCCGCCCTGACCGAAACCGCCGGCTCCGGGATTGAATCCGCCGCCGCCCTGCCCGAAACCGCCGCTCGCGAACAGTCGCCGGGCCTCGTCGTATTCCTTGCGCTTGGCAGGATCCGAGAGCACGGCGTGTGCTTCGCTGACGGACTTGAAACGCTCCTCGGCCTTCGTGTCGCCGGGGTTCGCGTCGGGGTGAAGGTCGCGGGCGAGCTTGCGGTACGCCTTCTTGATCTCGTCCGCGGACGCGTGGGACGAGACGCCCAGCTCCTTGTAGAAGTCCTTTTCGATCCACTCCCGTTGGCTCACTGGGCGTCTCCTCCTCTCGCTCTTACTCTTGTTCCGACTCGGCGGGCATCGCCGCCTCGTCGGAGGTGTTCGCGCCGGCATCGCCTGCGCGATCGATCACAGCTACCATCGCATGCCGCAGGACGCGATCACCGAATTTGTAGCCCTTTCGCATCACCGTGCCGAGAACGGGGTCGTGACCCTCACCCTCGTGCTGCACTGCCTCGTGCAGCGCCGGATCGAATGCGTCGCCCTCGGCACCGAACTCGCTCAGGCCGAGCGAGGTGAGGGTGCCGGTGAGCTTGTCTGCCACACCCTTCAGCGGCCCCGAGTCGAGGTCGCCGTGGCTGCGTGCACGGTCGAGGTCGTCCAGCACCGCGATGAGCTCACCGACGACGGACGCCTTGGCATTCGCGATGTCGGCCTGCTTGTCGCGCTGGACGCGGCGGCGGTAATTGGCGTACTCCGCCTGCAGTCGCTGCAGGTCGGCGGTGCGCTCCGCCAACTCGTCCGTCTCCGGAGCTGCCGTGTCCGGCAGGTCCCCTTCGTCCACCGAGCCGGGCTGCGGGGCGGCAGCGGTGCCCGCGAGGGGCTCCACTACCGGCTCCGCGTCCCGTGTCCGACCGGTCTCGGGGTCGATCTTCCGCTTGTCCACGAAAGTGACCGGTTCCTGCTCGGTGTTGTCGGACGTCACTTCTTCTCCGACTCGGACGGCTCGTCCACGACCTCGGCATCGACGACGTCGTCGGCACCACTCGCGCCGGAACCGTCGGTGTTGGCGGCTTCCTCGGCGGCACTGGCCTCGTAGATCGCCTGGCCCAGGGCCTGCGACTCGGTGGCCAGCTTCTCGACCGCGGCCTTGACTGCCGCGATGTCGGTGCCTGCGAGAGCGTCGTTGGCTTCCTTGATGGCAGCCTCGACCTTCTCCTTGACGTCGGCGGGCACCTTGTCCTCGTTGTCCTTGATGAACTTCTCGGTCTGGTGCACCAGCGACTCGGCCTGGTTGCGCACCTCGGCCTCCTCGCGGCGGGCCTTGTCCTCCTCGGCGTGAGCCTCGGCGTCCTTGACCATCCGCTCGATCTCTTCCTTGGACAGACCGGAGCCGTCCTGGATCTTGATCGTGTTCTCCTTGCCCGTGCCCTTGTCCTTCGCGGTCACGTGCACGATGCCGTTGGCGTCGATGTCGAAGGTGACCTCGATCTGTGGCACGCCACGCGGGGCGGGCGGCAGGTCGGCCAGTTCGAACGAGCCGAG
>NZ_LTCZ01000323.1:99162-99430 GCF_001583455.1 Rhodococcus sp. LB1
TTGACCTCGCCCTTGAGGACGCCGGCCTGCAAGGCGGCGCCGACGGCGACGACCTCGTCGGGGTTGACGCCCTTGTTGGGCTCACGGCCACCGGTCAGCTCGCGCACCAGATCGGAGACGGCGGGCATACGGGTGGAACCACCGACGAGCACGACATGGTCGATGTCCTTGACGGCGATGCCGCTGTCCTTGATCACGGCCTGGAACGGCGCGCGGGTGCGGTCGAGGAGATCGGACGTGATCTTCTGGAACTCGCTGCGGGACAACT
>NZ_LTCZ01000324.1:0-1971 GCF_001583455.1 Rhodococcus sp. LB1
GGATGGCCGCCAACCTCGGCAACACCTCCGGACTGGCGGCCCCTCGCAGGCCTCCCCCGCCAAGCTCGTGGCCTGGGTGAGCGTGGAGTGATAGTGAGCGCTACGGCAGCGGCTGCCCGCACGAATCATCGCGCCAGGTCTGGGGCGGCAATCGACCCAGCCACTATCAGGACGCGGCAGCGCCGACGCGCCGACCGGACCGGGCGCGTGAGACCAGCACGCTCACCACGACGAGCAGGGCGAGGAGTCCCGATAACCAGTAGCCGATGCCGTAGACGCCCTTGGCAGCGACCTCGAGACCGGTTCCGACCACCGGAACCAGGGAGGCGCTGAGGTCGGCGCTGACCAGTGCCGTGCCGAAGGCGAAACCCACGGCCATGGACGTACCGGCGATACCGGCCGCCATCCCGGCTTTCTCCTCGGGCACTGCCATCTGCACCATGGTGAACCCCGCTGCGTAGCCGATTCTGGTCCCGAGACCCATGACGGCAGCGCCCACGAGGTAGTGCCACTGCTGGTCGTGCGCGACGGCGAGCCAGGCCAGCCCCGATGCACTGATGAGCGCTCCGATGACGAAGACGGTCGCACCACGGCCGTTGAACAAGGCGCGGTCGAGTACGGTTCCGCGAATCAAGAACGCCGCCGCGAAAGGTGCCATGAGCCAGCCGGTCTGCAGCGCGCTGAGCCCGAGGCCGTAGGCGTCCGCTGGACGAAGATCCTCGGGAGTGATCTGGGCGTACGTGCTGAGCAGCAGCAGGAAGGCCGAGTTCACCGCGGCGAACAATGCGATGCACAAGCACGAAGCGGTGACCAAAGGCGCCTTCATCAGTGCGACGTCGAACACTGCCGAGGTCGACCGGCGCTCGACGCGCACCCAGGCGATGCCCCCGACGATGCCGGCCACCAACGGAATGAGTGCCGCGACGCCCCACACGAGGCCTTGCGTCAGAGTCAGCAGGATCGCGGCGACCCAAGCGATCATCCACACCGTGCCGAGTACCGCGATGCGGCCGGAACGCTCAGCAGGCGGGGTGTGTGGGATCACGGCATAGCATGCAACGGCTGTCACTGCGCACACTGTGGTGAGGATGATGAAAAAGCCTCGCAGCGAAAGACTCTCGACGATGAAGCCACCGCCGATCATGCCCACGACGATGCCGACACCGGTGGCGATGACCAGAACTGCAACACCCACCGTGATGCCGTCCTCGCCGAGATTGCGGCGCAGGAAACCGAGTGGAAGCAGCTGCGCCGCGCCCCCGAAGCCCATGAGAATACAGCCGACCAGAAGGGTCGAGTACGAGTCGCCGGCCGCCGGAACGAGCGCGCCGACCGCAAGGAATGTGGACGCCGCCACCGCGGCGTTGCGGTCGCCGAACAGATCGGCGAGGCGCGGCAGCAAGATGAAGCCCACTCCCCCGCCGAGGGTCAGCGCCGTGTAGAGCCACGTCGTCTCGGCCACTGTGGCGAGGCCGTACTGCGCCTGAATGATCGGCAACAGCGGCGGCAGGATGAAGATGACGGCGTTGGTCAGGACAATCAGTAGCGTGCCGACACCGATGAGCACTGCCTTGTTCGGCGCGGGGCGAGCAGTCGCCGCACGGCCGAGTCCGGCTTGCTGGTGGATCTCTGTCATGAATTGCTTCCTTCGATGATCACGCCGCCGTCTCGCATGATCATGTCGACCATGGCTTCTGCGGTGGCGTCGGGAGTGAGACACGTGAGTTCGTTGGTCACCGGGTTTGTCGCATCGGAATGCGCCGAGCCGCCTATGTGATCCGGCTCATACCGCAAGCCAAGTGAGTCGTATGATCAAGGCATATGACTATTTCTTCGCGTCGTTGCATGCACGTCACGACGGTTATTCGTGGCAATATGGCAACCCGCTTAACGCTCCGACTGGTAGCGTGGAACCGACTTGATCATCCGTTCAGATCTGTTGACAGGAGAAGGCATGGCTCGCATTCCCGC
>NZ_LTCZ01000325.1:0-4680 GCF_001583455.1 Rhodococcus sp. LB1
TGGCTCCTCACCGCGAACCTCCTCGCGGCCGCCACCGCGACACCCGTCCTCGGCCGCCTCGCCGATCTCCGCGGCAAACGACCCGTCCTGCTCGGGGTGCTCGTGGTCGTGCTGCTCGGCTCCCTGATCGGTGCGCTGTCGACGTCCGTGGGAGTGCTGATCTTCGCCCGCGTGCTCCAGGGCGTGTCGTTCGCGCTGTTTCCCATCGGCATCGCGGTCCTGCGAGACGAACTTCCCGCCGAGAAGCTGACCGGGGCGATGGGGATCTTCTCCGGCACCCTCGGATTCGGCGGATGCTTCGGCATCGTCCTCACCGGTGTGCTGGTCTCCGACGGCGCCGACTTCCACCGCATCTTCTGGCTGTCGTCGGCCATCACCGCCGCCGGACTCGTCCTCGCCTGGATCGCCATCCCCCGCCGCCCGCGCGTCGGCACAGGTTCCATCGACTGGATCGGCGCGGCCGGTCTCGCCGCCGGCCTGGTCCTCGTCCTGCTGCCGCTCGCCGAGGGCGGCACCTGGGGCTGGACGTCTCCCGTCACCATCGTCAGCGGAATCGCCGGAATCCTGGTCCTGATCGGCTGGTTCCTCTACGAACGCAGGATCACCGACCCACTCGTCGCGCCCCGGCTGCTGACCAACCCACCCGTCCTCGTCACCCACCTGTCCGCACTCGTGGTCGGCATGTCGATGTTCGTGATGTTCCTGGGCAGCTCGTACTTCGTCCAGACCCCGCGCGCGGTGGCCGGATACGGCTTCGGAGCCACCGTCCTCGAGGCCAGCACCGTGTACCTGCTGCCGGGCGCGATCAGCGGCGTCCTCGCCTCGATCCTCAGCGGAAAACTGATCCACCGCTTCGGTTCCCGTGCCGTCCTCATCGCCGCGAGCGTCGTCGGCGTCTGCGGTTTCGTCGTGTTCGTCTTCGCCCACGACCGCACGTGGGAGGTGATCGCGGCCATCCTGCTGGTCAACACGTACATCAGCCTCGCGTACGCGTCGCTGCCGTCGCTGCTCGTGGCCGAGGTCCGGCAGGACGAGACCGGCGTCGCGAACAGCATCAACTCCATCGCACGGTCCGTGGGCAGTTCGTTCGCCAGTGCGCTGCTCGCGACCCTGCTCGCCGGCATCACGATCGACGGAACGGACGTCCCGACCGAATCGGCGTACGTGATCGCGTTCGTCGTCGGCGCGACCGCGGCCGCCCTCGCCGGGCTGCTGCCGTTCTTCGGGATCACGCGCACCACCCGCACCCCCTCCGACGAGGAGGAGGACGAGGTCCACGCGACCGCCCTCGCGGCCGAGTGGGGCACGGTCGGTGGCCTCGGCGGAGCGAACACCAGAGGTTCGAGTGAGCGCCCCGGTCAGAGGATAAGGGGAGTACCCCCTGAGTGAGGACATCGTCAACACTGGGCCGTGAGGGCCCAGACGAAGAGATGTCATTGATGGCGATGAATGCGTACTCGGCGGAACTCAAGGCAAAATGCCGTCGCGCAGTACCTGTCCGATCTGAGCCACACACCTTCGAGGGCATCAGCAACAACCCGAGAGTGAGCCACGAAACCCTGCGCAATTGGATGCGCGCCGAGCACAAAACGCACCGGTACCTCCACGGCCGCGCTTCGGGCAAAAGGTCGACACGACCGGCGTCGGCAGGTGCGAGTCCGTGCTGGAGCATGATCCGGGAGACGATTACGGTGGCGTCGAGATCCCGTCATCGCTGGTCTCGTCAACGGTCTCGACGGAGACCAGGGCAGCGTTGATCAGCTCGAACTGTACGGCCTGGATCCGCCCACCCTGCTGCCGCTGCGTGCCGGGGACGTCCTCGTCGTCAACGCCTCCCGCGCCGCGGTCCGCGCACACCTGACCTCCCCGATCGCGCTCGCCTACTACGTCGACACCGGGGTGCGGGTGCTGTCGTCACCGAACCTGCACGCCAATGTCATCGCCACCGACCGGCGGGCAATCATCGGCTCCGCCAACGCCTCACACAGCTCCACCATCGCCGACGAGGCCGCGGTCATCACCGACGACCCCAAGGTCGTCGCCGCCGTCCGCGCCTTCATCGACGGCATCGAGGAAACTACCGAGGTCGACCAGACATTCCTCGACAACGCCACCACGCAATGGCAAATCGGGCGCGCGGTACCGATCCCGGGATCAGCGGCCGCGGACAAGCCGACCCCGGATTCCTACCCGCAAAGATAACCTGGATGTTACTGCGGCACAATCGAATACCACCCAGGGCCCGCAACCACCGCGCCCCGGCCGGGCCACCAGCGAAATACCAGCTCGAATGGTTCCACCACGACAAGACCGACACCCGCCTGAAGCATGGGGACGGCTGGCGGAGCGTAGGTATTCAATCCGTGCGCTATTCCGGGACAGAGGCGATGTCTCGCTTCGAATGAGGAGGCTTCCGCGTCCCTCGGGGTCGCCTGCTCAGTTTTCAGTCGCGGGGTGGTAGCGTCACAAATCCGCGGGCACGACCAAGACTGAGCGATCACCGACCCTGCGTGTCGGCGGATCGTGCCGCGAGGTAGGTGGCCCAGCTAGTTTGAGCATATTGGGCCCATCTGTGTGCGGTCTGCGGAGCGATGCCGAACAGATCGCTGGCCACGACCGGTTCCAGGTCGACGATGTTGGCGATCATCGCCGAGTTGCGGGCAGCCAACGTCGGCAGGCCGTACTTCTTCAGGTCTCTGTGCAGGGCCGTTGTGTTGCGGGGTCGACTCGGTGGCATGCCGGGAAACATCCAGGCCGGCACCCCCGGACCCGAGTACGCCCGCCCGGCGGATCGCCTCACCCCGGTCAGTTCCTCGATCAGGGCAGCCAGCGAGGGGGGAAGGACGACCGCGTTCTGTTCGATTACCAGATAGGCGTGGGTGTCGTCGCGGTGGAATCGGTCATAGGTCAGTTCGACGATGTGGGCCACCGGTATGGCGTAGAGCCGGACCAGCGCGCCGACGATGCGAATCTCGAGCGGAAGTTCGTCGTCGGTCAGGCACCGTCGTAGTTGCTCGGCATGGTCGTCGTGGTCCTGGAACCGCTGTGGGAGTCCGTCCTTCCTGCGAGGAACTTCGATTCCCGTGATCAGGCGCCGTGCCTGCATCCAGGCCAGGAAGGTGCCCAACGCTCGGGATTTGGAGGGGCGGGTGTCGAAGTAGGTATCGACGTGATGCTGGCCCAGGGTGCCGATTGAGGCCCCCTCGTCGGTGAGCCAGCTCAGGAAGGTGATGGCGCACCGGATCCGTTGCCGGTTCGATGCGTCCGCGCTAGGGCGGAATTGCCCGCGGGCTGCCCGGAGTCGGGCACGGCGCACGAGGTGCCATTCGGCGTAGGCGCGGATGACGGGCTGATGTTGGGCCGGGAGGGTGGGGACGATGCGATCGACCCAGAGTTGGAGCTGAGCCAACGCCTCGTTGCGCTGCGGTACAACGCCCGCGGCGACGAATGCCGCGCGGATGTGACGGGTTCGACGGTTTTGCGGGAGTGTGTCGATCTCCTCGTGGGTGATACCGCGGCCCGCTCGGACGAGCGCGGCCAGCACGGCCAGCGAGTTGTCGTTGACCACCCAGGTATGGACGGTGCCCGGGCTTACCGCGGCGAGCGCGTCGAACATGGGCTTCAGGCGGGCATCACCTGCCGATCCCACGTCGCCGAGGAGTGTGGTGATCTTCGCGAGCACCAGGCACCGATCGCATCGGCCGTCGCGGAACCCCGGCCCCTCCTCGCCGCAGCTTCTGCAGGCGAAGTTCAGATCGACACCACCGCATCGGGTGCACACGGCATCGCCGGAGTCGTTGACGCAAACCAGGATCCGGTCCTTCTTGCACTCTGCGCAGGTGTCGGGGTGTTCCAATCGGGTTCGGTAGCACCGCTGACAGACCGGGCCCACGGGCCACACCGCCGCTACTGCTTTTGTCTCGTCACAGATCGCACACGGACGCTTCGATTTCGGGTAGCAGGTGCTGCAGTAGAACGGGCCGCCGCGGTAGCGCACCCCATAACGGTGCCGACCACACCCCGCGCATTCGCCGACCTCGCGACAACAGCTCTGGCACATATCAGGACGGCCCTTGCCGTCACCGCGACGCTGGATCGTGCGTACTTGCCCGCAGATCCCGCACAGTCGGGACCGAGCGCCGGCGTGGCAGCTCCTGCACACGGGCCCTTTGTCCGTGTTGGCGCCGACGATCCGCACTCGGCCGCAGTGCACACACGGCCTTTTCGGATGCGAGGTGCAGCGGGTGCACAGCGGTGAGCCGTCCTCGCTGCGGCTGATGATCTCGGACGACTTGCCGCACCGTGAACACGCGCTCCGCCGGGCAGGCTCGAGACGATAACACTCGCGGCAGATCCGGCCGTCTTTGCGGCGGGCGGTGATCCTGCCGATCTGGCCGCACCGCGCGCACGTTCGCCGATCGTCCCGTTCCATGCACCGCACACAGCACCGACCCTCATGGGTGCGGCGTTTGAGGAGCTTGTCGGTGCGGCCGCAGCGGACACATCCGAGCAGGACCACCTTGTCACCGAACCCGTTGTCGGTCAGGAGCGTCAACAACCTCACCACCGACATCGGACAATGCGACGACGGTGCGACGAACGCATCGCGGTGTTCGCTCAGGTACACGTCCAGCTCGCGGGCACTCGTCACTTCCCATGCCTGTGCCTGCTGCAGCAGGC
>NZ_LTCZ01000326.1:0-786 GCF_001583455.1 Rhodococcus sp. LB1
CGATCTCGCGCGAGATCGCCCGGAACCGTGAGCCGTCCGGGCGGTACCGAGCCAGATCGGCGCACGCAGCCGCCTACCACCGGGCGTCCCGGCCCAAGCCGTCCAAGCTCGCCACCAATCCGTCGCTGCGCGAGACGGTGGAGAAATCCCTGACCGAGCGCCATTCACCCGAGCAGATCGCGGGCCGACTCCGGCTCGATTTCCCCGACGATCCACGGATGCGGGTGAGCACCGAGACCATCTACCAATCGCTCTACCAACCCTCCCGCGGCGGACTCGAACACACCCTCACCCGATCGCTGCGGACCGGACGTGGGCTGCGCCGACCCAGCCGCAAGGCCGGCCAGCGCAAGAATCGGATCCCCGACATGGCCAACATCGCCGACCGCCCCAAAGAAGTGAAAGACCGTGCAGTAGCGGGGCATTGGGAGGGTGACCTCATTATCGGCAAACGGAATCTGAGCGCAATCGGCACACTCGTCGAACGTTCCACCGGCACCGTGATGCTCGTTCATCTGCCCGACGGATACAAGCCCGAGCACACTGCACCCGCGTTGACCGAACAGCTCGAGACGCTGCCCGCGATCCTGCGCCGAACCTTGACGTGGGACCAGGGTTCGGAGATGCGGGACTGGAAGAGCGTCAGCGCGGCCACCGGCATCGACATCTACTTCTGTGATCCCCACGCACCCTGGCAGCGCGGGACCAACGAGAACACGAACGGCATACTCCGTCAGTACTTTCCCAAAGGCTCGGACCTGAGTGCGCACTCGAAAGCGGACCTGG
>NZ_LTCZ01000327.1:0-9276 GCF_001583455.1 Rhodococcus sp. LB1
GGAGGTCGAGGTCGCCGACCCGACTCCCCGCATCGGCAGAAAGGAAGCGGTCGAGAAAGGACAACAAGCGGTCGTGATGACATTTGAGAATGTCGTCGTCGTACAGGCTCGGGTTGGCTTGGAAGTCGATGTGCGTCGTGGTGCCGCCCACGCTCGGGTAGATGTTCACGAAAAGATCGTCGACGAGCCCGGAGGTCAACACGTGCAGCCGGCCGAGGTGCGGGCCGAGCCGGATCTCTCGGTCGGCCGGCATGATGTTGAGAGTCGGACCAAACGAGCGATTGCGGCTGATGTCCCTGCCGAGATCACGGCAGATGTCCTCACGGCGGTACCGCTGCCGCCGCAGCGCCCCGGTCAACTCGAGCTGGGCGGAGTGGATCAGCGCCCCGATCGTCACGTCCGCGCCCACCTCGAGTTGCAGCGGCACGACATTGGCCAACATCCCACCTGAGCGTCGCAGCGGTGCGGTCGTTCGGGCCGAAACCGGCAGACTGAGTACAATGTCCGATCTGCCTGTCATCCGGCACAGGAAGCCGGCAAGAGCAGCGACCAAGACCGTTGCCGCACTCGAGTTGTGCTTCGTTGCGGCCGAATCGAGCATTGAGGCTACGTCGTGTGACAAGGCCGCGCTGGCCACTCGCGGATGCGCCTCGACGGGCGCCGACCGCCCCGCCAGGCTCGCAGGTTCCGGCAGTCCCGAGGTCCGTTCCGCCCAGTACCGCCGATCCGCCTCGAACCGATCCGAGTTCCGGTAGGCAGCATCGATTTCAACGATCTGAGCGAGGTCCAGCACGCGGAGCGGCGGGGCCTCGACACCGGCAGCTGCGGCCGAATACAACTCGGCAATACGCTGCATCAGCGTCATGGCGCCGTAGCCGTCGAGGGCGATGTGGTGAACGCGTGAGTACCAATAGTAGTGCCGGTCGCCGACTCGGAGGATCGCCGAGACTGCGAGCGCATCGTGGAGGAGGTCTATCGGGGTGCTGAACTCGCTGCGCATCCACTGCTGCGCGGCGACGTTCGGGTCGTCCTCCGCGCGAAAGTCGATTCGCGGGATCCCGCTGTCGGAAGAATCGTCGACCAGTTGATACAGCTCACCGTCGTGATCGACAAGGCGTAAGAACCCGGAACCGAACTCCCTGGCCGCCACGCGACTCGTCGCCTCGAGCAAATCGATATCCAACTCGCCGAAGACCTCGACGTATTGCGCGATCGTGATCGGGAGCTCGCCGGCCAGTTGCTGGGCGAACCAGATTCCCTTTTGCGCGGCCGATAAACGGCATGCCTCGGACGGAAGGGCTCCCGAGCGCATTTCAATTCCTGGAGTCGGTGGTGGGGCGGCGTCCACGACTCTTCTCCGATCTGCTCTTCGCACCAGGAGGCGTGCAAGGATTGGGCTCGGGCCCGACCTCGGCGTGCTGGAGTTGCATGGATGTCCGCGCGCACGTGGTGTAGGCCGCGTCTCCCGCCTGATCGAAATGTGTTGCCACGTTGGCGAAGAACTTGTTCTCGTCGAGTAGTGCGAGCACTGTCGTGTAGCGGTCGGGACGGTGCTCGACGACGAGGCTGCCGCCCGCGTGCAGGAGCCGTGCGGCCGCAACAATCGTTTGCCGGGCGAGCTTCAGCCCATCTGTGTCGCTGACCAAGGCCCGTCGGCGGTACTCGCCGCACTGTGAGGGAAGGTCTTCGTCGTCGGGAATGCACGGTGGACGGGCGAGGACCAGATCGGCCGTTCCGGCAAGGCAGGACAGTAGATTGGGCGTGCTGACGGCGCTTTCGTGAAGCACGATCGGGCTCTCGCCGAGGCGGATCTGACGTTCGATGTTGCGTCGCGCCACGTTCAGGGCTGTCGGATCCGCATCCACGGCATGTACACCGGCATCGGCTCGGGCATGCGCGATTGCCAGGGCGATTGCTCCCGAACCGGTGCACAGATCCACGACCACTGGAGTCGTGACATGTGAAATATCGGCGAGGGCCTCGGCAAGTACAAGTTCGGTGTTGGCCCTGGGTGCTGGCACACCGGGGCAGACCCACACTTCTACACCGCCCAGTTCGGCCCGCGAGAGTCGGCGCCTAGCTCGATCGATGGCGTCACTCGAGGTCTGCGGACCAACGCTGTGGGCGAGGGCGGGGGATCTGCCTGCGCTGATCGTGAGGGCCCTGCGCATGGCGGCCGCCTTGACCAGGGTCTCGGTGAACTCTTCGTCGGGGTCGGATAATGCGACGATGGCGCCCCCGATCCCGAAGCTCACTGTCCCGTTTCGGGACACCATGGTTCGGATGACGATGCTGAGGTCGGCGGTGCCGTTGATGGACAGCCAGCCGAGGGCGCCCGAGTACACACCTCGCGGCCCCTCCTCCAGCCGATCGATGATTTCCATGGTGCGTATCTTCGGTGCTCCGGTCATCGAGCCACCCGGGAAGCAGGCGCGCACACACCCGACTGCAGTCGCGTCGCTGCGCAGGGTCCCCCGCACCGTCGACACGAGTTGGTGGACCGGTGCGTAGGTTTCGACGTCGAACAATCGAGGTACGTGCACCGAACCGGGAGTGCAGACCCGTGAGAGATCGTTGCGCACGAGGTCGACGATCATGAGGTTCTCGGCCCGGTCCTTCTCGCTCGTCAGCAGGTCCTGGCGGAGCGCGTCGTCCGTCGCAGCGGTTGCTCCGCGCGGCCGGGTGCCCTTGATCGGCTTGGACTCCACTACCCGGTCGGCGTCCACGCGCAGAAACCTCTCGGGGGAGGCGCTGAGTATGTCCGCAGCCTCGAACCTCAGGAGTGCTGCGTAGGGCACTGGAGTGATCGATCGGAGGTAGGCGAAGGTTTCGACGGGGTCTATCTCGACATCGATCTGGGCGTGGTTCGTCAGGCACACTTCGTACGTTTCGCCGACCCGAATGTTCTCCAAACAGGTACGGATCTTGTCGAGGTAGGTTTCACGGTTGTGGCGCAGCGTCATGCGCGGGTCTGCCGCCGACCTGATGAGCGGCCGCGCGGGAAGCGCATCGTCGGTCGTGACGGGCAATCGGTTGATTACCTGGGCCGTACGGCGCATCCAGTCGCGGGTTTCGGGTTCGTGGGCCTGCCCGCTGAGCGCCAGCAGGTAGCAGCTGCCATCGACGTGGTCGATCACGACTGCGCGGTCGGCGAAGACCAGGGCAGCGTCCGGTGTGTCCGCGGAGTGTTGCGCATTGCCGTCGGCTTCGGCCTTCAACTCGTAGCCCAGGTAGCCCACGTAACCCAGATTGAACGAGAACGGCAGGTCCGGCGATGGCGGCACAGCGCGGGCCCGCAACTGTTCGTCGAGATAGTCGAAGAATCGCACGCGTCGTGTGCCGGCAGGAACGCCGGAACGGTGCACCAGGACGGTGCCGTCCGCAACGTCGTACGTGATGTACTCGGCGCGTGGGCCAGATGCGTCGCCCATGATGGTGAAGCGGGCGTCCGACTCCACTGTGGAGCTGCCGTCGAGCCAAAAACTGTTGGGGCCGTCTGCGAACAGGCGCTCATACACCGTCTGTGGGTCGACTCGCCGATCTATCCGCCGTGTTTCCACCACGTATGGCGATAAGGTCCGCGGCCGACGTCGAGGCTTCGGTGCGGATCCCTTCCGGCGGGTCGGGGTGAGCTCACGGAAGTTGGCGAGGAGTTCATGTCCATGATCGGTGCAGACCGACTCCGGATGAAATTGCACCCCCCACAGCGGGCGCTGGCGGTGCCTTACCCCCATGAGGATACCGTCGGATGTCCACGCAGTTGGCTCCAGCTCGGCGGGGAGATCTTCGACGGCGAGAGAGTGGTACCGGACGACCGACAGGGGCGAGGGGAGGCCCGCGAACAATTCTCTTCCGTCGTGGAATACCTCTGAGTTGCGACCGTGCCTCGGCTCTGGTGCCAAGACGACATGCGCACCGAACAGTTGGCATAAACCCTGATGGCCGAGGCACACGCCTAGTGTCGGAAGCCCGCCCTGCAGAATGGCCCGCGAGCTGATGCCGAAGTCGCGTTCGCTTGCTGGGCGACCGGGCCCCGGAGAGATCACGATATTGTCGAACTCGGTCAGTTCGATCGCACGCCAGTCGACGTCGTTGCGCACCACCGTCGGCGGGCACCCGTTGACCTCGCTGAGAAAGCTGTAGAGGTTGTATGTGAAGGAGTCGTAGTTGTCGATCAACAACGTCTTGGTGAACATCGTTTGCCCGGTTCTCGGCGTGTGAGGGATGCGACACTGCGGTGTCACTCGCCGGTGCACCGACGTGAAGAGGTCCCTCGAACTTATTGCAGGAGCTTCGTCTGAGCGCGCACCACCCGTGGCGCCCTCCTCCGGCACGGGGAAAGCTCGTGTGATTCATTGACTGGGGGCGTTGCCACCAAGACCTCTCGACGTGGCGGCCCCGTTGGGAGGCTCCGCCGACCTGAGGAAAACTGACCGGCTGCGCCTGAGTGCCGGCGATGCCCGCTCGTGCTTTCTTGGTGACGAGCCGGCCGGGGGACAACTGGGACCTTGTACCGTCGATACGGTGGGCCTGGTGGACATGATCAATCCTTAGGAGGGCTATTTAGCCTGTCTATCAACGCAACCCGCCCAGGCCCCGACACGCCGCGCGATGCGCGCACTCCACCTTAAGTCACGAAAGTCTGTGGATACAAGGGCACCCATCCGGTAGTAATCCACAGAGCAAATGGTCGGTTCTATCCGCGGAGGGTGGCGGTGTGACCTGGAGCCTCCAGGCCACGAAAGTGATTGCGTCTCTTGACCTCAGGGTTCATGTGTCGGGTGTAACGATTACGAGGACGGAACGGCCGACCGCGACGATGGCGGGCGCGTTTCCCCGTTTCGCCGGTTGGGGACGGCGCAGTCGGGGATTGCATCGGCATGAAGCTTTCTGTACCTCGTGCGCGGTGGTATCGCCTGGCGGCAACTGCCGATCGAGTTCCCCCGGCCGGGACGGCGTACCCGGTCTTCGCCCGCTCCAGTCGAGCGGCGAGGACCTGGTGGGGGAGTGGGCGAGGTTGCGGGCGCCAGCTGAGGTCGGGCGAGATCCGCAACAGTCACGTCGTCGAGGCGGAAGACAGCGAAGAGACCGTGCAACCCTCGGGACCGTTGAGAGGCGAGATGTAGGGTCTTCCATAATTTGCCGATGACGATTGGTACGTCAATTACCTATCTGAACGCGAACTGTCCCAACAGCTTCCGTTCTCGGCGTTGCGCGAGCGGGCGGGAATGTCAGGGGTGTGGGCGCATGGTTTCGAGCATGTAGTCGAGTTCGGCGATGGTGCGGTGGGGTGGGAGGGTGAGGATGGGCATCTCGGCGCCTGCGGTGTACCAGTGCTGGAGCTGGTCTCGAGCGGTGTCGGGTGTGCCCCGGACGGTGAGCTCGTCGAGCAGATCCTGGGCTGCGGCTGGCACGTCGGTGGTGTCGTGGGTCGGGTTGACGGCGAGCACGGCCTCGACCTGGCGGTGGTATCCCCGTTCGCTCAGCGAGCGGCGGTAGAGCGAGCCCATGCTGGTGAGGTAGAACGTGATCCACCAGGACGCGATCTCGCGGGCGGTTGCATGCTCGGCCGCGACGGCGGTGGGGACGGCCGGGCACACCAAGGGGCGTGTTGTGCGGCCGGATCGGGCGCCCGCCTGCTGGAGCAGCTCGATTCCGTGGGGCAGCCACGACCGGGGGACCAAGAAGGGCGTCCAGCCGTCGGCCAGTTCGCCGGCGAGTTGGATGGATTTGTTGCCGAGTGCGGCGAGGTAGATCGGCAGGCCGGTGCGCGGGGCGACACCGAGCCGCAGGGGTCGTTGGTCGTGGGTTGCCGTCGGGCGAACCCGGTCGCCGTCGAGCAGTCGACGGACCTGTGCGGTGAACGATTGGTCGTGCAGTCCTTCGACGAGCTGTGGACTGCTTGCGCCCAAGCCGAGGACGAACCGGCCGTGTGAGACCTGGTCGAGGCTGGTGGCGAGCATCGCGAGGGTGCCGGCGGTGCGGCCCCAGACGCTGAGCACACCGGTACCGATGGTGATTCGTTCGGTCTTGGTGGCGATTTCGGTGAGCAGGACGGCGGCATCCTGGCTCCACCCTTCGGCGAGGAAGAACCCGTCATAGCCGAGATCTTCGGCGCGGCGGGCGACGTGCAGTATCACCTCACGGCGCGTTTCGAGCGGGGTCACGCAGATACCGAGGCCGCGCCGGGTAACGCTGACGCCGGAGGCGAGGTTGTCGGCTGTGTGGGTGCTCATGCGCGGGTTGCCGTCCGTTCTGGTGTTGATGCTCCACTCGACAGGCGCGTGCGCACCGCGAGGCGGGCGCGGTCGAGATAGCGCGTGTCGGCGAAGAGATGGAAATATGAGTTGGCCGCCAGCAGTGTGCCTTCCAGCTCGAACGCGAGCTGGTCCGGATCGGTGTCGGTGCGTAACTCACCGGATTGCTGTGCGTCGCGTGCCGCCTGCGCGAGGGTCCCCATCCACTGGCGCTGGCACTCGGTGACGGCGTCGCGGACCGGGCCCGGCGTCTTGCCGTCGAACTCGGCCATCGCGGCGGCGAAGAAGCACCCCCCTGGAAAGACTCCCCGTTCGACATACGACAGGAACGACTCACAGAGGGCGGTGAGGCGTCGTATGCCCGGACCCGACCCGAGTGCCGGTGTGACCACCTCGCGCACGTAACGCCGGCGCGCGACCTCGATGGTGGCCAGCTGGAGGTCTTGCTTGGACCCGAAGTGGGCGAACAGCCCGCTCTTGCTCATCCCGGTCAGGCTCGCGAGATGCCCGATGGTGAGTCCGTCGAGACCGTCGACCGATGCGACGTCGGCGGCCGTGTCCAGCACGGTCTCCCGTGTCTTGGCCCCTGGGGTCGTGTTCCGCTTCTGTGCCATGAACTCATCCTAGTACAGCACGAACGATCGTGCTATTTTTGATTTCAGTCGGCACTCGGGCCGGCCCGAAGAAGAAGGGGTCAGTGATGCCGTTCGTCAACGTCAAGGTCGTCGAGGGAGTGTTCTCGCACTCGCTGCGGGGCAGCCGGTCGGCTAGCGATGCGCGAGATACGGGATTTCTGGTCGAGTGAGGCGTGATGTTCGACGTGATTGTGGTGGGCGCCCGGTGTGCAGGCGCGTCGTTGGCGATGCTTCTGGCGCGCGGCGGTCACCGTGTCGCGGTGGTCGATCGAGCGTCGTTTCCCAGCGACACCATGTCCACGCATTTCCTGTGGCAACGTGCCGCGTTCCGACTGCGGGACTGGGGGTTGCTCGATCGGTTGCACGCCCGCGGCTGCGCACCGATCGAGCAGATCACCTTCGACGTCGGCCCGGTACAGATGTCGGGTATCGGGCCGGGCGTCGAGGGGCAGACGGCCGCCTACTGCCCGCGGCGGACCGTTCTCGACACGGTGCTGGTCGAGGCAGCCGTCGAGGCGGGTGCCGAACTGATCGACGGCGTCGTCGTCGACGACGTGGTGTGGACGGATGGTCGCGTATCGGGCGTGCGCGGCCGTCGCAAAAGTGGCGGCGGCTCGTTGTCGTTGCGGGCACCGCTGGTCGTCGGGGCCGATGGTCTGCACTCGACCGTCGCGCGGCGAGTCGCTGCTCGCGTCTACAACCACCATCCGCCGCTGACGTGCGTGTACTACTCCTATTGGAGTGGCCTCGGCGATGTGCGCGCGTCGTTCCACGCCAGAACCGGCCAGCTGATCCTGGTCTGGCCCACCAACGACGGACTCACCTGCATCTACGTCGGTTGGCCCCGCCGGGAATTTGTGCGCGTCCGCACAGACCTCGACCGAAGCTTTCACGCCGCCCTCGATCTGGTGCCAGGACTGCATGACACGGTCGCCTCCGGCCACCGCGAACAACGTTTCGTCGGTACCGCCGACCTACCCAACCAGTACCGAACATCGGTCGGGCCGGGCTGGGCGCTCCTCGGCGATGCCGGCCACCACAAGGACCCCTCCACGGGGATGGGCATCGCCGATGCGTTCCTCAGCGCCGACCTGCTCGCGGAGGCCATCCACAGCGCGCGCGCCGGCCGTCCCGTCGACGACGCACTCGGCGACTACCAACGTCAGCGCGACCAGCTCACCGCCAACGGCTTCGAACTAGCGCTCAGCACGGCCCGCCTCGCGCCGCTCTCGAACGACCTCACGGCGTTCTACAGAGCGGCCGCGGCCCAACCGGAGGTCGTCGAACAGATCTTCGGCGTCCTCGGCGGATCGGTGCCCATCCGAGACGTCTACTCCGCACCGAACATCGCGTCGGTCCTCGCGCAAACCAACGCATGAACGCACATTCCTTTCGCGTGGTCGATCGCGGAAACCGAGAGGCTGTGAAGAGGATCGGAAGCCGTCTCGGACTCCTGTGGTCGTCCATTCCGGATGCGCTGATGCAGCGACACTCCGAGCGCATCGTGGGCCGAGGCGAGGACCCGGGGCCGACCGCTACCAGGCGCGGAGCTCACAAGCCGGTCCCGACGCTGTCCTCGACCGTGTTCCAGCCGAGGCGCCCACGACCGTGACCCTCGCCGGTGGGCAGCGCAGGGCGTCGGGGTCCTCGCCAGGCGGTGGCGGCGCCTCGAGCGCGTGCAGCCGGATCAACGCCTCGACCAGCGGCTTCGCACCCTTCCCAACGGACGCTCCGCAATGTATGTCTTACCTGTTCAGGGGCCTTGTGTCCGATGCCCTCGAAGATCAGCCTCAGTTCCAGAATCCATGTATCTCATGACATACGGATTCTGGAGAACATGGGCTTTCGAGATCCTGCAGGTGTTGAGATGGCGGGGCGAACGGGACGCCCGTGATATTCACGAATCAGGAAGTGCACAGTGTTTTTGGGGTGTGCCGTGTCGCGCGTCGATCCGAAGGTGTTCCTCAGCTGGTCGGGAGCGGCGCCGAGGAAGGCTCCTGCGGTGGCTGGGTGGGCGGCTGTGTGGTCGGGTAGTCCGATGGCAGAGGCGGGGGCGGCTGTGTGGTCGGGTAGTCCGATGGCAGAGGCGGGGGCGGTTGTGTGGTCGGGTTGTCGGAAGGGAAAGGCAGGGGCGGCTGCGGAGGCGGGACCATCGTGATGGTGGGTTCAGGGCTGGTGGACGGCAAGGTCTCGGGCGGGAGCGTGAGTGTCGTCGTGGGTAGCGGCGGCAGTGAAGTGGGCGGCAGTCCGGGAATCTGCAGGTCCGTGGGCAGGGTTCCCGGCAGCTGCTCGACTCCCGGCACGGTTGTGGAACCGGGTGTCCCCGGCGCGGTGGCCGGCAACTCGATGGTCTGCGTCGGCGTGTCGGTGGTGGTGGTACCGGG
>NZ_LTCZ01000328.1:0-1064 GCF_001583455.1 Rhodococcus sp. LB1
TCAGTGCAATCATCGCACACGTTCACGGCTGGGTCCGCGGTGTTCGACGAACACAATCTCGTGTCCGCGGCAGGATTGGTGCCGGTCCTCGAACTCGCCGAACAGGCCGGCTTGTCGGAGCTGATCGACACCCAAATCGACCTCACCTCCACGCGGGTGGCCTCGGGTGCGGCGAACCCGGCAGGGAAACTGACCTCGATCATCGGCGGAATGCTCACCGGAGCCGACAGCATCGACGATGTGGACACGATCCGCGCCGGCGGCACCCCGATCCTCTTCGACCAGGTCTACGCCCCGTCGACGTTGGGGATCTTCCTGCGCGAATTCACCTTCGGGCACAGCCTTCAGCTCGGGGCGGTGCTGCGCCGACACCTGATCGGCCTCGCCGCCCGCACCCCGCTGCTGCCCGGCATTGAGGATCGCGCGTTCCTCGACATCGACTCGTTGCTGCGCCCGGTGTACGGGCACCAGAAACAAGGAGCGTCCTACGGGCACGCGAAGATCGCCGGCCGCGCCCTGCTCCGCAAGGGACTGTCGCCGCTGGCCACGACCCTGTCGACCGCGCAGGCGGCGCCGGTGATCACGGAGATGAGACTGCGCGCCGGCAAAACCGGATCCGGGCGCGGCGCCGCCTCCCAACTGCGCTCGGCGGTCACCACCGCCCGCGCCTGCGGGGCGCACGGCAAGATCATGGTCCGCGGTGATTCGGCGTTCGGCAACAAGGCCGTCATCGGCGCCGCGGTCGCCGCGGGCATCGAGTTCTCCCTGGTGATGACCCGCAATCCGCGGATCACCCGGGCCATCGCCTCCATCGACGACGACGCCTGGATGCCGGTGCGCTATCCCGGTGCGGTCACCGACCCCGATACCGGGGAGTTGATCTCCGACGCCGAGGTCGCCGAGGTCGAGTACACCGCCTTCTCCGGACGGCACCGGGTCACCGCCCGCCTGATCGTGCGTCGGGTCAAGGACGCGAACTACCCGGATGCGTTGTTCCCGGTGTGGCGCTACCACCCGTTCTTCACCAATTCCGACCTGTCGACCGTCGATGCCGACGTCACGCA
>NZ_LTCZ01000329.1:0-842 GCF_001583455.1 Rhodococcus sp. LB1
CCTCGTCATGACCGAGCCCGTAAAGGAAACCCCATGAAAATTGGCACCGTCCGGATCAACGACACCGTCACCGCGGCAGTCGAAGCCACCGAAGGCAAGACAGTTCTGCTCGACGATTTCGCCAGCGTCGATGCGCTTCTCGCACTCAGCCGGGAAGAACTACACCATGAGGTCGACGCAGCACTGGCCCGCAATCGCCGCTATGCCACAACCGAGGTGCAATGGCTGCCACCCGTGCGGCACCCGGGCAAAATTCTCTGCGTCGCTCTGAACAACAGCGCCAATCCGGCGAGAATCATGTCCGGTCCTCAGACGCCGGCAATGTTCGTCAAACCAGCGTCGTCGCTGACAGGACACCAACAACCCATCCGGATCGGATCCACCTACGGTCGAGTTCATCCCGAACCGGAACTCGCCGTCGTCATCGGCACGACCGGATCGGACATTCCGGTAGAGACTGCCCTCGACCACGTCTTCGGATACACCATATTCAACGACATAACGTCACCGACGATGCGCGTCGAGGACACCTTCCACTACCGGGCCATCCACCCCTCGGACACCGAACCTGACGGCGTCCGCTACATCGACAGCTGGGTCAGCTACCCCGCCCGGTACAAGGGCGCCGACACCTTCGGCCCGATCGGGCCCTGGGTGGTCACCGCCGACGAGATCCCCGATCCCCACGACCTACGCATCACCTGTCTGCACAACGGCCGCGTGATCACCGATGACAACACCGCAAACCTGCGCTTCTCGGTCGCCGAGGTGATCGCCTTCGCGTCGACCTACCTCACACTCGAAGCCGGCGACATCATCGCCATGGGCACCGCGCTTCAGCG
>NZ_LTCZ01000330.1:0-2311 GCF_001583455.1 Rhodococcus sp. LB1
TTCCCACTCCTGTGGGCTTTGCGGCTCGTGCTCGGCGTGCAGCAGCAGCCCCGACATAGCGGGCATCGGCCGTGCTGCGCCTGCAGCAGGCGCAGGGTGCCTCGGCCCAGTGGAGGTTTGCTGCGATGACGCCTCGCAGCCCAGTGGTCGGTCAGGGCCGGGTCGTCCGGAAACGCCGCCCCTGCCACCATCCGGTGCCGGACAATCGGTGTCCAAGCGAACTTGCGGAGGTAGAAGCCGGACTCCCGGCTGCCGAACACCCACGAGTCCGTCCTGGCGGGGTTGAACGTGCCGAAGTACCGGGCCTTCACCCAGCGCAGCGGCTTGTTCGAGTGGGAGAACCGGGCCCATTTGTAGACCAGTCTCCACACGTGGGCGTCCAACGCGTTGAACGCCCGTTTGGATACCCCGATCCGGTAGTAGGCGGCCCATCCGGCGATGATCGGGTTGAGCTTGGCGATCACCGCATCGGCGTTGGCCCCACGTAGAGCCTTCACCTCGGTGGACAACCGTTTCCGGATCCGCCGCAACGCATCGTCACTCGGCTTGGTCAGCAGCTTCCCGTTCCGGAAGCGGCGGATGGTGAACCCCAGAAAGTCCACGCCCTGATCTTCCAGATGCGTGATCCGGGTCTTGTCCCCATTGAAGACCAAACCCCTGGGAGCCAACCACTCCGCCAGCTGCGCCTTGACCTGCTCGGCCTGTGCACGTGAATAGCACAGGGCCAGCAGATCATCGGCGTAACGGATGACCACCGGGCACCCCGACACTGTCTTCCCGGCACGAGTGCCGGTGACGTGGTATCGGACTCCGGCGGCGGCCTCCATGCCGTGCAGAGCAACATTCAGTAGCAACGGGCTGATCACCCCACCCTGAGGAGCGCCGTCCCCGGTCGGGGCGAACCGGCCGTCCTCGACCACACCCGCCGTCAGCCACTGCCGGACCAGTTCCCGAGCCGGGAACGTCCCCAGCGACTGACAGATGTGGTCGTGGTCGAGCCGGTCGAATGCCGCGGCGAGATCGGCGTCGAGCACCCACAGACGTTGGGCGTCGGTGCGACTCGCCGTCGTGTGGATAGCCACGATGGCGTCGTGGCAGCCACGACCCGGCCGGAACCCATAAGACTTCGGTTCGAACCGGGCCTCCCACTCGGGTTCCAACGCATTGACCGTCAGCGCTTGAAGGCATCTGTCGGCGATCACGGGAATTCCGAGCGGGCGGCGGCGCCCGTTGCTTTTCGGCACATACACCCGCTTGACGGGTTGCGGTGACCACGGTTCGGCCCGGTGCTGCACCCAGTCGGCCAGTTCGGCCTTCTGTTCCGCTGTCACCACGACCTTGCCGTCGACCCCGGCCGTCTTGCGGCCAGCGTTGACCTCCGTCACCCGCCGCACCGAAACCAGTGCGTTACTGCGGGAACGCAACATCAACTTCTGTAGATTGCGGACCTTCTTGAGGTCCCCTGCCTGTGACGCCGCGAAGATTCGCTGCCGCAGCCGCCGTACCTGTTCCTCGACCGACCGCCAACGCACAGCGTCCCAGTCGAGGCTTCGGCCCTGGGGTCCGTTCACCGGATCGTCACCGTCGGCGACCGTAGTCGTCTCCGGCATCGTCCTGGCGTCCAACTTGCCCCCTCGAGGTTCCAGCGTCGTCGAGCATCGATTCGTCGCAGGCTCACCCGGCTCGCGTCAGCACCCTTTCGGGTCGGGGCAGCTGCCCCTATCCGGCCAGTTATGCGAGCACCGTCGGAGAGGAGCCGACCAGTGGTGCCCGGTTTCCTGCGGCCTTTCGGCTACCGGCATTCGCTTCTCGAGCCATCCTGCGCCCGCTGCGGAATTCCGCCTTCCTCACGGTCGGCCTACCAAGAGCAACTACGCCCTTGGACCACAACGGGGTTGTCACGTTCCACATCAGACAGATACGACCGGGTTGGGTGCCCTCTGTACCCCGGGGACGGTGGTGCGTTCCCGCCCGGCCAAGTTCGTCCGGGCGGCACCCGCCGCCTTCCAGCGGCCGGTCCCTATCTCCCACTGAAGCTTCCCATCGGCGGAAGTGATCATGACGAGGCGTCGACGAGGGTTCACGCTATTCACCCGTCCGGTCTTCCCCAGCCCGTAACCCCTGGATGGAACAAGGGTCCTTCGGCCTTTCACCTCGGGCTCCGCACCCCGCGGTTACCCGCGACGCACGCCGAGGCGGGGACGGCCCCCACGCACGGGACCGGCAACTACACCATCGACATCGATCCTCCTTCGGTGAGTTGCGCTGTACTCATGCGACTTCGTGTCGCACGACGAGGTTCATCCACGAT
>NZ_LTCZ01000331.1:0-1849 GCF_001583455.1 Rhodococcus sp. LB1
CCCGAGCGACGCTCAACAGCAGGTGTGGCAGTCACGGCCACCCGCGGACCGGGATCAATGGCAACAGGTCAGCGAAGGGCGACTGGAAGTCGACGACCGCGGGGTGCTGACCTTGTCATCACCGACGACCGACCCGGTGGCCGTCACGGTTCCTGCCGGCCGGTACACCGTGGAGGTCTCCGGCCGAGGATTCGTCAACTACGGGTGGCCGGGATCGACGACACCCGGCGACGTGTGGCGGATCCGGCTGTGGCCGTACGACGGGATCACGAAGTCCGCGGCTCAGATGTGGGACATGCCCGGCTTCGGCGTACCGGAGAACACTCCAGCCCCGGAACCCGCAGGCGAGGAGGAGCCGGCTCACGGCAGCTCGTCGGCCACGGGCACGACGACCGCCGCCGCGACAACCCGGACCACGGCGATCGACTTCGCGGCCCATCCCGAACTGCAAAAGGTCCTGGCTTTACGCGATTTCGACGACTGTACACCGGACGTCGCAGCCGCGATTGTGGCGATGGAACCGCAGACCCAGCGGCGACTGGCGCAATGGGCCGCGATCCGCGCATTTGAGTTCGCCGGACTCGCCGACTGCGCCTGGGTCACACCGGCACTGGAGGCCTTGCGTAACGGTGATCCACTCCCGGCACCGTTCGACGATCCGCAGTCCGCGTCCACCCGCCTCGCGGCGGAAAATCTACCGCCCCAGGGCAAGGGCGGACCCTACCGCTCGAGTGCGGCGCCGGGTGGGGAGAAGTCACCGACAGGGAAGATGTTCGACCACGGGCCGGTGCACCGGCCGTACTACGCGATGCCGGCGCTGTTCAGCGCGGCAGACCCACGGCCGGTCGTCGCTGCCTTTCAGGCGTTGTCGCACGCCTGCCCACCTACGCTGAGCATGTGGACACACTGCTTGGCGCGACCCGCACCGAGTTCGGCATCCCCGGATAGACACCGAGGGCCGGAAAATCCAGGTCATCGCCCGAAACTTATCGGCGTCCGCGTCGGGTTAGTACGCGGACGCGGTCGGGGTCCGAGCGCCGGGCAAGGGCGAGCGTGGCGAGGATGGCGGTGACGGTCGCGACGACGATACCGAGGGGCAGTGGCGAGTCGACGGTGACCACTGGTCCCGACTCGGAGGTCGGGTAGCCGTTCGACCACCCGTAGTCGGCGACGGCCAGTGGCGCGGAGACCGCGAAGAACGTCATGGTCAACGGCAACATCGCGGCGCTGACCACAGCCGGTGGATCCGCGGGGGTGGTCGAGATCACGGACGCGACGGACAACCCCAGCGCACCGGGCAATACCAGCGTGTACGCCGTGATCGTCACGGCGTCGAAGATGCCACTGTCCGGAAGCAGCCCGGTGGCCGTGACCAGGACGAGAAGAACCATCCCCACCGCCGCCATCGGGTACCGCCACCCGACCATCACCCCGGCGACCAACGCGATGAGACCGCCCAGGACCCACCACCAAGCACCCGACAAGTAGTGCACTTGCCCGACCGTTACAGCGGCCACGGCCAACCCCACCAGCAGCACGTGCCCCTCAGGGGCGGGCAGCAGCCATGCCCCGGCAAGGGCCGCCGCGACGGCGAGCCCAACCGCGACAGTCCACGACACCGGGCCGGACTCGGTCGTTCCCAGCACGGTGTAGAGCAGCAGGAACACCACCGGCAGCCCGACACCGACGATCGCCGGCCGACCCCCGACAGCAGGCTCGTCGGCACGGGTGACGAGCGCAACTCCGCCGAGAACAATCACGGCGACAGCCAGGATGGGCAGCGGCACGGTTGCCGGAAGTAGGGGCTTCCCCCCTGAGTGAGGACATCATGAACACTGGGTCGTGAAGA
>NZ_LTCZ01000332.1:0-942 GCF_001583455.1 Rhodococcus sp. LB1
GTGGCCATCAGCCCCGCCGGTGTCCACGAACTCAGCGAACGCGGCCACGAAGTCATCATCGAATCCGGCGCCGGCATCGGCTCGTCCTTCGCCGACGAAGACTTCAAAGCCGCAGGCGCCCAAATCCTCCAGGCCGCCGACCAGGTATGGGACACCGCCGACCTGCTCCTGAAGGTCAAAGAACCCATCGCCGAGGAATACGCTCGCCTGCGCCAAGACCAGGTGCTCTTCACCTACCTGCACCTCGCCGCATCCAAGGACTGCACCGACGCCCTGCTCGCGTCGAAAACCACCGCCATCGCCTACGAAACCGTCGTCGGCGCCGACGGCTCCCTCCCCCTGCTCGCCCCGATGAGCGAGGTCGCCGGACGCCTCGCCCCGCAGGCCGGCGCCTACCACCTCATGCGCCAGGGCGGCGGCCGCGGCGTCCTGATGGGCGGCGTCCCCGGCGTACGCCCGGCCAAGGTCGTCGTCATCGGCACCGGCGTCTCCGGCCGCAACGCCACCGCCGTCGCCTACGGCATGCAGGCCGACGTCACCGTCCTCGACCTGTCCATCGCCCGCCTCCGCGAGATCGACGCCCAGTACCACGGCCAGGTCAAGACCATCACCTCCAACAGCCTCGAACTCGAACAGGCCGTCGAGGGCGCCGACCTCGTCATCGGCGCCGTCCTCGTCCCCGGCGCCAAGGCCCCCACCCTCGTCTCCAACAACCTCGTCTCACGGATGAAGCCCGGCTCGGTGCTCGTCGACATCGCCATCGACCAGGGCGGCTGCTTCGAGGACTCGAAACCCACCACCCACGCCGAACCCACCTACCAGGTCCACGACTCCGTGTTCTACTGCGTCGCCAACATGCCCGGCGCCGTCCCCCGCACCTCCACCTACGCGCTCACCAACGCCACCCTCCCCTACGTCGTCGCCCTCGCCGACAACGGCTGG
>NZ_LTCZ01000333.1:0-10799 GCF_001583455.1 Rhodococcus sp. LB1
CGGAGCCTCGTCTCGGCGGGCGGCGGCGTGTGGCCGCGGACGGCGAAGAAGATCCCGCTGTCGCCGCAGGTGCGTGAACGCCTCGGCGTCACCGCCACCGAACTCCCGCCGCACGAGGTGGTGAAGGCGCTGCTGACCGCGGACGTGGATCTGCTGTGGAACGGCGGAATCGGAACGTACGTCAAGGCTTCCACCGAGGGGCACGCCGACGCCGCCGACCCGGCCAACGACGCCGTCCGGGTGGCGGCGAGCGATGTGCGCGCCGCGGTGATCGGTGAGGGCGGCAACCTCGGCCTCACGCAGCGCGCCCGCATCGAGTACGCGCTGAACGGCGGCCGGATCAATGCCGACTTCATCGACAACGCCACCGGGGTCGCCACTTCCGATCGGGAAGTGAACCTGAAGGTCGCGCTGGACGCGGCCGTGGCGGCCGGCGAACTCCCCGCCGAGGAACGGAACACGCTGCTCGCCCGCGTCCAGGACGAGATCGGCGAATCGGTGCTCGCCGACGCCGCCTCCCAGACCCTCGCCATCAGCCTCGCCGAGGTCCACGCACCGTTCCTGCTCGGACGCCACGAGCGGCTGATCGAGAACCTCGAGCGGGACGCCGGGATCAGCCGGTCCGCGGAGGTCCTGCCGTCGGCGGCGGAACTGTCGGCGCGGCACCGCGCGGGCCAGGGACTGGTCCGGCCGGAGATCGCGGTTCTGCTCGCACAGTCGAAGAACCTCGTCGTCACCGAACTGCTCGCCTCCCCCGTGCTCGACGACGTCGTGTTCGACGGTGTTCTCGCCGACTACTTCCCGGCCTCCATCCGCGAACGCGTCCCCCAGCAGATCAGCGGTCACCGGCTCGCCAGGGAGATCGTGGCCGTGATCGTGGCCGGCGACATGATCGACCGTGTCGGACCCGGCCTGATCCACCGCCTCGAGGAGCGGCTCGGCGTCGGCACCCCCGAGATCACCGTCGCGTACGCGGTGGTGCGGCAGGTGTTCGACATCGACCGCCTGTGGAACGAGGTCCTCACCCTGCCCGGCGCATCCCACCGGACCCGGCTGAACCTGCACTTCGGCATCCAGGACCTGATCGAACGCACCACGTCGTGGCTGCTGCGGCATCGCACCGCCGGCACGGATGCGCAGCAGCTGATCGAGCGCTTCGCCAAGCCGGTCCAGGAACTCGCCGCGGCACTGCCCCGCCTCACCGGTGCCCCCGCCCAGGACCTGGGTACGCTGCGAATCCTGGCGCAGGGCTTCGCGCTGGAGACCACGGCGCAGTCGCTCGGCCTGCCGATCACCCAGGTCGCCGAGACGTACCGCGAATTCGGCCGCGTGGTGGGCCTCGACTGGCTGTCGGAACGGTTCTCCGTCGGCGAGACCGGGGCCGCCTACTGGGAGGCGATGGCGGGAGCCGTCCTCGTCGACAACCTGCAGGAGCACTGGCACGGCCTGATCGGACTGGTGCTGCGCGACGCCTCGCCCGCGACGTCCGCCGCCGACGCCGTCGCTCACTGGCTGACCGAACACACCACCGCCGCGGACCGCCTGGCACAGATGCTCGGCGAGCTGCGGAGCCACGACCGCGTGGACAACTCGAGCATCTGCGTCATCGACGCCGAACTGTCGCTCGCGCTCACCCGCAACTGACCAGATCCACCACTCATCCACCTCAAGCACTTCAACCAAAGGAGCTCGAAAGTGCCTACTCTCCAACGTGATGTCGCCATCGTCGGCGCCGGCCCGTCCGGCCTGGCCGCAGCCACCGCGCTGCGCAAGGCGGGGCTGTCCGTCGCGGTCCTGGAGGCGCGCGACCGCGTGGGAGGTCGGACCTGGACCGACACCATCGACGGCGCGATGCTGGAGATCGGCGGCCAGTGGGTCTCCCCCGACCAGACGACGCTCATCTCCCTGCTCGACGAACTCGGACTCGAGACGTTCGACCGGTACCGCGAGGGTGAGTCCGTCTACATCTCCGCCGCCGGCGAACGCACCCGCTACACCGGCGAATCCTTCCCCGTCGACGAGACGACCCGTAAGGAGATGGACCGGCTGATCCAGATCCTCGACGACCTCGCCGCGCAGGTCGGGGCCGAGGAGCCCTGGGCGCACCCGCTGGCCCGCGAACTGGACACGATCTCGTTCAAGCACTGGCTGATCGAGCAGTCCGACGACGCCGAGGCCCGCGACAACATCGGCCTGTTCATCGCAGGCGGCATGCTGACCAAGCCCGCACACTCGTTCTCCGCACTGCAGGCGGTGCTCATGGCCGCGTCCGCCGGATCGTTCTCGCACCTGGTGGACGAGGACTTCATCCTCGACAAGCGCGTCATCGGCGGCATGCAGCAGGTGTCGATCCGGATGGCGGCCGCCCTCGGCGACGACGTCTTCCTGAACGCGCCGGTGCGCACCGTCCAATGGAGCGAGGACGGCGCAGTCGTGCTGGCGGACGGGGACATTCGCGTGGAAGCGGCCCGCGTCGTGCTCGCCGTCCCGCCGAACCTGTACTCCCGCATCTCCTACGACCCGCCGCTGCCGCGGCGCCAGCACCAGATGCACCAGCACCAGTCGCTGGGACTCGTCATCAAGGTGCACGCTGTGTACGAGACCCCGTTCTGGCGTGAGGACGGACTCGCCGGCACCGGATTCGGCGCCTCCGAGGTCGTCCAGGAGGTGTACGACAACACCAACCACGGGGACACCCGGGGAACCCTCGTCGCGTTCGTGTCGGACGAGAAGGCCGACGCGATGTTCGAATTGAGCGAAGAGGAGCGTCGGGCCACCATCCTCGGTTCGCTCGCCCGCTACCTCGGACCGAAGGCCGCCGAGCCGGTCGTCTACTACGAGTCCGACTGGGGCTCCGAGGAATGGACCCGGGGCGCGTACGCCGCGAGCTTCGACCTCGGCGGTCTGCACCGGTACGGCAAGGACACGCGGACGCCGGTCGGACCGTTCCACTTCTCCTGCTCGGACATCGCCGCCGAGGGCTACCAGCACGTGGACGGCGCCGTGCGGATGGGTCAGCGCACCGCCGCGGACATCGTCGCCCGCCTCGGAGAGTAATCCCGTCCGATCATCGCCCGGCAGTCACGACTGCCGGGCGATGATCGCGAGCAGCAGTTCGGCGCGCACCCGCGCCACGTCCAGCCTGCAGTCGATCAACGACTCGATCCGCGCCATGCGGCTGCGCAGGGTGTGCCGGTGCACGCCCATCGCCGCGGCCGCCGACTCCCAGTGCCCGTTCGCCTCGAGGAACGCCCGCAGCGATCCCAGCAGTTCCGTGCCGTTGGTGCGGTCGTAGTCGTCGATCGGCGCGATCATCGTGTCCGCCAGGGAGTTCAGCACCTCCCGCGTCGAGCTGAAGGCGAGCAGCGCGCTACCGGTCAGCGCCGCGAACTCCAACGGCTCGGCCCCCGCCTCGGCGGCCGACGCGGCGAGCTGGGACTGTTCGATGGCCGCCACCAGACCGGCGACCTCCCGCTTCCCGCTCAGCCCCGCACGGATCGCCTTCCGCGCCGGCCCGGACAGCCCGCGCAGCATCGCCCGCGCGAAGTCCACGTCGTCGGTTCCCCGCAGCAGAACCGTGACCCGCGTGTCGTGACGGCGCGAGAAGAGCTGCCGCCCGGCCTTGTTCATGGCGACCGCGACCGCCGACTCCACCCGTTCCGCGAGTGCCGGCGTCTCGGCTACGACCGTGAGTCCGCGGACCATCCCGTCCGCGTCCGCGGCGTGCCGGATCTGCGACCAGGCGGGCGCGAGGTCGCGGTCCTCGGTGAGCAGCAGGCCGAGGGCGTGCGAGTTGAGCCGGTTCTGTGCGGTCCGGAGTCGGACCGGCTTCTCGAAATCCAAGGCGAGCAACGAGTTCGCGTGACCGAGCAGGATCTGGTCGACGTGGCTGAGCGCGGTGGGGCTGATCACGGCGAGGTGTCCGTGCGGTGTGCTGCCGACGCTGATCTGCTGCACGGTGATCGACGCGCCCGACCGTGCCAGCGACACGCTGCTCGACACCCCGCCGGTACCCGCTTCCAGCACGTCCCGTAGTTCCCCGATCACATCCTCCGCGGGCTGCGCCGGATGGGATTCCAGCACCCGGCCGGACAGGTCGAGGAGCAGGACGGTGGCCGACGTGGCGACGGCCAGCTCGCGCACGGTGGCGCCGGTGCCGCCCTGGATGACGGCCCGGGTCATCCGCGGTTGGGCCCGGGACGCGCGCAGCACCGCCTCGTACTCCTGCTCCGCGAGTCGGTTCATGACCCGCTTGACCACGGCCGCGAAGGGTGTCGGCAACGGCACCTCGAGCAGTGGCAGCCCGATCTCGTCGGCGACGGCCACGAGGTCCTCGGGGACCTCCGGATGCGAGAGACCGGTGCCGAACCCCACCGCCGCGACCCCGGCTTCACCGAGGCCGCGCAGGTATCGGGCCCGGTCGGCGGCGGTCAGCGGAAGCCGGATGCCGGTGGTGAGGAGCAATTCGCCGCCGGAGAGCCACCGGAAGGGGTCTTGCAGTTCGGTGGTGTGGGCGAACGTGATCTCGTTCCCGAGACCGGCGGCGCCACCCTTCAGCTCGAGAGCCAGGTCCGGCTGGGACAGCATCCAGCGAACGGGAACGGTCATGTCGGCTCCTGCGCATTGCGGTCGGGTCCGTGCCACCCTGACCGGTCGGGATCGGGATAGCGCTGGACAAGTTGGCCAGCGAAGCACGGACGACTACTCCATTGTGTCAGACGTCGACCCTCGGGCGACGCCGAAACTCCACATTAACGAATTGAGTTCGTTTGACCCCTTGCGTACGGGGCGCGCCCTCCGCATACTTAACGAATCCCATTCGCTAAGTGACCCACGTCTCACGCGGGCCGCCACCCGAGACACGGAGTTGTCGTTGACCCACCCCAGGATTCCCACGTGACCGCCGCCGTCCGCGTCCCACTGACACTCGGCCGCGGTATCGCCACGTTCAGCGTCTTCGTCGTCGGCTACATCACGGCCAATCTGATCCCGCTCATGATCATCGCGATGGTGGACGATCTCGGCATCACCCAGACCGTCGCCGGCGCCGTCCTCACCGGCTCCCTGCTGGCCACCGCGCTCGTCTGCCTCGCGACCACCCGGTGGGCGGCGGGGCGCTCGCGCCACCTGCTCGGCCGCGTCAGCCTCCTCGTGATGGCTGCGGGATTCGCCGTCGCCGCCACCGTCCACTCGGCCCCGATCGCGTGCGTCGCGATCATCGTCGGCGGGATCGGTGCCGGTGGCGCGGTCGCGGTCGGCGGGGCGGCCCTGGCCGCGCTGAACAATCCGAACCGGGTGTCCGGGATCAACGGGCTCGTCAACCGCACCGCGGTCACCGGGATACTGGCACTGATCCCGATCCTCGGCCTGCACATGACCAATGCGTTCGGGATCGTCGCGGTGCTGGCGCTGGCGACGGTGTTCACGATCATCTGGTTGCCGTCCGCCCCCGCCGTCGAGGACGACTCGGCGAGCACCGCGCACACGGCGACCCCGTTGCCCGAGGGCGTCACCGAGAAGAAACTGGCTGTCGCCGGCTTCACCCTGCTCGTGCTCTTCGCGATCTGGGCGATCGGCGAGGACTCGCTGTGGGCGGTGTCCGGCATCATGGGCGCCGAACACGCCGCCCTGACGGAACAGCAGATGGGTCTGGCCCTCAGCCTCTCCACCGCGGGCGGCATCGGCGCCGCCCTCGTCCTGACGGCGCTCGGGTCACGCCTCGGACGCACCATCCCCACCGCCGTCCTCCTCGTGCTCGGCGCCGCCCTCAAACTCGGCTCCTGCCTGGCCACCGATTCGACGACGTATCTGGTGCTCATCATCGCCTGGAACACGGTGTACGCCGCGGCCTTCATCTACGTGGTGGCCATCGCGGCCGCGCTGGACTCGTCCGGCCGCTGGTCCGCCCCGCTCCTCGGGACGTATCTGGTGGGGTCCGCATTCGCCCCGCTCTTCGGCACCCTCGTGACCGGCGCAGTCGGCTACGTCGCGTTCGGCTTCGTCCTGGCGGGCATCAGTCTCGTCCTGCTCGTGCCGATCGTGTCGATCGCCCGCCTGTCGACGCGCACCGAGCGCGCCTCCGCGTCACCCGGACAGGATCCCACTGCCCGGTACACCACCTCGGTCGTCGTCTGACGGAAAGAGAGAACACCATGAACACCGACACGGCGACCCACTACCGCGGCGGCCGGATCTTCACCGCCGCCGAACCCGCCTGGGCCGAGTCGATGATCGTCGAGGGCGATCGCCTCACGTACGTCGGCGACACCGCGACCGCCGACACGCTGTCCGGCGGCGCCCGCGTCGTCGAACTCGGCGGGGCCTTCGTCCTGCCCGGCTTCATCGACGCCCACACCCACCTGCTGATGATGGGTCAGGCCCTCCAGAAGGTGGACCTGCAGAGCGCCGCCGATCTGAACGACATCCAGGACCGCATCCGCCGATTCGCCGCCGAGAACCCGGACGCACCCCGGCTCCTGGGACGCAGCTGGCTGTATTCGGCACTCGACGGGCACCCGCCGACGCGGCAGATGATCGACGCGGCCGAGGCCGACCGCCCCGTGTACCTCGATTCCAACGATGTGCACTCGGCGTGGGTGAACACGCCCGCGCTCCGCGAACTCGGCATCGACGCGGACACTCCCGACCCGATCGGCGGCCGGATCGAGCGCGATCCCGTCACCGGCGAGGCCACCGGCATGCTCTACGAGACGGCGGTGACCCAGATCGTGTGGCCCGCCCTCGCGAAGCTGGTCAGCGACACCGAGCGGGACGTCGCCCTCGCGGAAGCGTTCGAGCAGTATCTCGCGGACGGCGTCACCGGGGCGGTCGACATGGCGCTCGGCGCGGACGAGCTCGAGGCGCTCGAACGCGCACTGGCCACCGGCGGGGACACGCTGCCGCTCCGGGTGGCCGGGCACTGGCTGATCGAACGAACCGACTCGGACGAGGAGAACGTCCGCCAGGTGCACGAGGCGGTGGAACACCACAGGCGACTGCAGGGTCCGTGGCTGCGGATGGCCGGGATCAAGATCATCATCGACGGCGTCATCGACAGCTGCACCGCGGCGATGAAGGAGCCGTACTCGGACGGCACGAACGCCGAACCGATCTGGGATCTCGCCTCGCTGGCACCGGTGGTCGTCGCGGCGGATGCCGCCGGCCTGCAGGTGGCGCTGCACGCGATCGGCGACGAGGCGTCGGAGATCGCGCTCGCCGCGCTCGAACAGGCGATCGCCGCCAACGGGATTCGCCCGCGTCGGCACCGGATGGAGCACCTGGAGACGATCACGAAAGACAACGTGCAGCGGCTTGCGCGCCTCGGCGTCGTCGCGTCGATGCAGCCGGTCCACGCCGATCCGGCGATTCAGGACAACTGGCGGGCGATGCTGGGCGATCATCGGGTCGAGCGGGCGTTCCCGTGGCCCGAGATGACCGCCGCGGGCGCCGTCCTCGCGCTGGGGTCCGACGCCCCCACGGCGCCGCATCCCCCGCTGCCCAACATGTACATCGCGACGACGCGCAAGTCCGCGATCGATCCGGGGCTCGCACCCAACCTGCCCGAGTACGCACTGCCGATGGCGGACGCGCTCGCGCACGCCACCCGCGACGCCGCCTACTCGTGCCGCTGGGACGACCTCACCGGTCAACTCGTCACGGGCAAGGCCGCCGACTTCGTGGTCCTCGACGGTGATCCGTTCACCGCCGGCGCCGATTCCCTTCTCACCGCGCGGGTGCAGCTGACCGTGGTGGCGGGCTCGGTGCGCCACGAGGCGGAGGTGGCAGGCAGCCACCCGGCGTAGCCGACGCAGCCGGCCCGGTCAGTCCCGTTCGGCTGCGGCGTCTTCCGTGACGCCGCAGCCGATCTGTTCACAGAACCCCAGCATCGCCGCGCGCGCGGCATCGACGGTGATGAGACTGTTTCCCCCGACGATGTGCAGCCCGTAGGCGTCTTCGAGGGCCACCAGATTCATTGCCGCCTGGTCGATGTCGCCGCGCACGGCGAACTCCCCCGCCGCGTGCCCGTCGCCGAGGATGGCGCGGTACGTCGCGAGCTGCCGCAGATACATCTTCTGCACAAGTTCGTCGTGCAGCGCCGAAGTGCCTGTCATGAAATCGAATTCGTAGAGCAACCGCATCAGGGTGTCGTCGGGACCGCTCGGCAGCCCGGCGTCGATGGCCGTCCGCAGCTTGGCGGCGTACGACGACTGCGCGGCCACCGCCTCGTCGCGCAGATCACAGTAGCGCTCGGTGCCCGCCCGGTGGGCCTCGACGAGAAGCGAATCCAGATCGTCGAAATAGTAGAGCAGCGCGCCGCGCGTCAGGCCCGCGCGCTTCGCGACATCGGTCAGGGACAGCGACCTGAGCCCGTGCGCGGATCCCGCCTGGAGTGTCGCCTCGATGAGCTCGGAACGCCGCTGCTTCTGAGTGTTCGGTCGCGCCATGCCGTTGACACTAGCCGACGTGATCTGTGACACTCGGCCCAGTTGTTTGACGGACCTGTCAAAAAACTATTTCGCCCCTCCCCCTCCCCGAACGGACAGCTCATGGACCAGACCGCCCGGCCACCCACCGCCACTCCCCCCGCCGCACCCGGCACCTACGAGGCCTCGCTCTCCCGGAGCATCGGCGTCGGCGGAAACATCCTGATCACCCTGTCGTCGATCTCGCCGGCGTCGAGCGTCTTCATCCTCGGCGGTTCGGCGCTCGCCCTGTTCGGCACCGGCGTGTTCTGGGCGTTCCTCGTCGCCGGCGTCGTGAGCATCCTCATCGCCTTCTGCTACGCCGAACTCGCGTCCGCGTATCCCGTTGCCGGCGGCGACTACTCGCTCGTGTCGCGGGCACTCGGACCGGCCTTCGGCGTCGCCACGTTCTTCATCAGTCTCATCTCCCTGCCGCTGATCATCGCCGTCTTCGCCCTCGGGGTCGCCGACTACCTGGGCGTCGCGATCCACGGCCTGTCGCCGCAGCAGACCGCGCTCGTCGTGGTCGGGATCACCACCGTGACCGCATGTTTCGACATCCGTACCAACGCGTGGCTCACCGGGGTTTTCCTGGGCGTCGAGATGGCGGCGCTGGCTCTGCTCACCGTCCTCGGTTTCGTCCACATGGAACGGCCACTGACCAGCCTCCTCAGCCCGGAGGTTCTCGATCCGAGCACCGGCAACCTCGCACCACTGGCGATCTCCGGACTGATGCTGGCCGTCACCCAGGGAATTTTCGCGTACAACGGGTACGGCGGCGCCGTCTACTTCGCCGAGGAGACCAAGAACGCGGCCCGCTCGATCGCGAAGGCAGTGATCTGGAGCGCCGTCATCACCGTCGCCACCGAACTCGTCCCGCTCATCGCGATCATGGTGGGCGCCCGCTCGCAGACCGAACTCTTCGGTTCCAGCCTTCCCGTCGAGGCATTCCTCACCGAACGCGCCGGTCACGCCGTCGCCATGGTGGTCCTGCTCTCGATCGCCCTCGCCGTGATCAACGCGATCATCGCGATCACGCTGCAGGCGGGCCGGCTTCTCTACGCCGCAGCCCGCGATCGCGCCCTCCCCGAGACCGTCGCCGCGCCGCTGCAGACCGTCAGCGCCAAGGGCCGCGTCCCCGTCCTCGCCACCGTCGTGATGGGCGCCATCGCGTTCGCCGCGTGCTTCGTCCCGCTGGACGTCCTGCTCACCGCCACCGGGTCGACCCTGACGTTCACGTACCTGTTCATCGCGCTGGCCGCGATCAACCACCGCCGCGGCGGCACCACCCGAACCGGCTACCGCATGCCGTTGTGGCCGCTGGCCCCGGGAATCTGCATCGCCGCGCTCGGCCTCGTCTTCGTCGTCACGCTGCTCGACCCGGAGCAGTGGCTCAGCCTCGGCATCTCCCTCGGACTCGTCACCGCCGGCTTCGTCTACTTCGCCCTGTACCTGCGACCGCGCAAGAACACCCACCTGCTGTTGCTGAACGCCGCCCCCGAGGAGAACTGCTGATGCTCGACCTGCTTCTGACCAACGGCGTCGTGCGCACGTTCGACACCACCGGCCGGGCCGAGGCCGTCGGCATCGCGGACGGCCGGATCCGGTACGTCGGGACCACCGAGGACGCCCCCACCGCCCGGCGCACCATCGACCTGCGAGGGCGACTGCTCACCCCCGGGATCATCGACAGCCACAACCACCTTCTCCTCGGATTCGATCCCGACGCCGTGAGCCTCGAAGGCGCACCCGACCTCACCGAGGTCCGGCGACGGATCGGCGCACACGCGGCCGCCCGCCCCGACCTCGACTGGATCTGCGCCGAGAACGCCGTCTACTCCGTGGTGACCGGGCGCCGCCCGAACGCCGCCGACCTGCGCGGCCTCACGGACCGTCCGGTCTTCATCACCACCTACGACCAGCATTCGGTGTGGCTGAACGACGCCGCACTGCGTGTCCTCGGAATCGACCGCGGCACCCAGATCCCCTGGGGACGGCCGGAATTCGACGACTACGGCGTCCCCACCGGCTGGGTCACGGACTTCTACACCAGCGCGATGACGCGGGCCGGTCTGGCCGGTCTGCAACGCGACATCCCGATGTACTCCCCCGACCGCCGCTATCGGCGCATCACGTCCAGTCTGGAAATGGCGACCGCGAGCGGTATCACGACCGTCGTCGAACCGCAGGTCCCGCTGGCCGAACTCGATCTGATGTACCGGGCGCGCGCCGAGGGGCGGATGAACTCGCGGGTGATCACCGCCCTGTTCCACCCCGTCGGTGCCGACGCCGCGTTCCGCCGGGACCTGCGGGAGGCCGTCGACGGCGCACCCGTCG
>NZ_LTCZ01000334.1:0-467 GCF_001583455.1 Rhodococcus sp. LB1
GCCGCCAACGCCTTACCCCGCACCCGGTCGAGCACCTGATCGAACCGCGGATTCCCCGACAGATCCACCCGCAGCACCCAGCTATTGACGAAGAACCCCACCAACTCGGCCAGGGCGTCGTCGGTGCGGCCCGCGATCGGTCCCCCGATCGCAACGTCCTCCCCCGCGCCAAGTCTGCGAAGCAGCACCGCGAGCACAGATTGCAGCACCATCGAGGGTGTCGCCCCACATCTGCGGGCAAGTTCCGTGACTGCCGAAGCACGTTCCGGTGCGATCACGAACTCCACCGTGCCGCCGCGGTAACTCGGTTCGGCCGGTCGGCACCGATCGGTGGGTAGGTCGATGCACTCGGGCAGCCCCGCCAACTCGGCCCGCCAATACTCGACCTGTGCGGCAAGCACACTCCCCGGATCATCCGCACTGCCCAGAAGCTCCCGCTGCCACAGGGTGTAATCGGCGTACTGCAC